>JBBSNE010000001.1:0-25432 GCA_038232815.1 Euzebyales bacterium
CGCGTGTTCGCGCGTCGTTCCATCATCAGGATTTCTGGGTTCGGCCGGCCGGCGTGTGCTTGTCTGGCCTGCTCGTCGTCCTCGCGTGCCGCCTTCTTTCCTCCCGCGCCGGCGGCTCCACGGCGAAAGATCGGATAGATCTTTTGCCCCACGGCATAATGATGTTCCAACGGGACCGGTCGCAGTTCGGATATGACCACGTCGCATCCGCCCCGAACGTCGGCCAGCCACGCTCCGAACTCCTCGGCATTGCTGACCGTGGCTGAAAGGGCCGCAAGTGACACCGACTGGGGCAGTTGGACGATGACCTCCTCCCATACCGCCCCCCGGGACCGGTCCCCCAGGTAATGCACCTCGTCCAATACGACGAACGCCAATCCCTCCAGGGTCGAGGATCGCTCATACAACATGTTGCGAAGCACCTCGGTCGTCATGACCACGATCGGTGCCTCGCCGTTGATGACGTTGTCACCCGTCAGCAATCCGACGTTGGCGTCGCCATGCACCTGCTTCAAGTCGTTGAACTTCTGGTTGGACAGCGCCTTGATCGGTGTGGTGTAGAACGACTTCTGCCCGCGTTGCATGGCCAACCACAGGGCAAACTCCCCCACCAGGGTCTTGCCGGCTCCGGTCGGGGCGGCGACCAAGACGCTGCGTCCCTGCGTCAGGGCGTTGATGCCGGCGATCTGGAACGGGTCCAGTGGGAAGTCAACACTGGACTGAAATTGTTCAAGGGCACTCACGCGGGGGGACCACCCGAAGCTTTGGCCCGCCCGCGCTCGATGATTCGGGCGAACACGATGCAGACCTCATAGAAACCGGCCAAGGGCAGGGCCATGACCGACATGGTGAACGGATCTTGGGAGGGGGTGATGACCGCGGCCGCGACGAACGCCGCGAAGAACGCATGTCGTCGGTACTCCTTCAGCCAAGAGTGGGTGGTGATCCCCATCAGCACCAAGACCGCAATGATCAACGGATACTCAAAGGCCATGCCGAACGCGGTCATGGTCCGCAACAAAAAGGTCAAGTAGGCGTCTGCATCGAGCAAGGGGACGTAGTTCTCACCACCGAAGGACAACAGGAACTCGAGCCCGCGAGGGATGATGAACAGGCTGAAGGCGGCACCGGCAAGGAACAACACCTGGCTGAGCACCACAAATGGGGCTGCGTAGCGTTTCTCCTTGGCCTTCAGACCCGGGACGATGAACGCCCAGAACTGATAGAAGATGATCGGCCCGCCAAACGTGATGGCCACCACCATGGCGGCCTTGATGCGCACGGTGAACGCGCCCAACACGTTGGTGAAGATCAGCTTGCACTTGTCACCGTCGGCCAGCGCACTGCGGACCTGGGGAGGCAGTGAGCAATACGGCTCGGTCAAGATGTTTGAGATCGCGTCGTTGAAGACGAAGCCGACGATGAAGAACACCGCAAACCCCGCTGCGGCCTTGACCAAACGGGAACGAAGTTCACCCAGATGTTCCCACAGGGTCATCTCTTCGCCGTCGTAGTCGCCCCCGTCAGAGGACACCGGTGGGTCAGCGGTTGCCGTCATGTCACGTCAGCCTGCGCAGCCGGGGGGCACCACCACGGCGGCCGGTGGCCGGGTCCGGCGGTTCCGGGCTGCCGTGCTAGTTGTTGTCAATCCGTTCAGCATCCACCGCAGTGGGCTGGACAGGGGGTGTCGTCGGGCTGATCACAGGCTGATGTATATCGTCGGCGACCGCTTCTTCTTCCTTGGCTTCGGCCATCCCATTCTTGAAGTTGGTGATGGTCTTGCCGATCGAACTGCCCAGCTCGGGCAGTTTGCGGCTGCCGAACAGCAGCAAGGCGAGGACGACGATGCCGATGATTTCTGGTGCGCCGAGGTTCATGACAATGTCCTTGGTATCCGACCGCCCGGTTAGGTGTCAGGACTGGCGGCTATGACCAGTGTACGTGTCGTCGCGCCGACGTCGTACCAGCGACGGCACACTCGTTGTCTTACGGGGCGTCGGCCAAAATCCGATCGAACCAGCCGTCCTGTTGTAAGAACACATGGAAGTCCAGCAGGTCGTCGGTCGTGAGGGGAGGGTAGTCGAACCGATCACGCAGGCGCACCGCACGTGTCCCCGAGCTGATCGAGACGGTCGTGACACCACCCATCACAAGCAGGCACACGACCTCAGCGTTTGCGGGTTTGCGTATGTGCGTCGCACAGTCCGGACAGGAAAACGCGTAGAACCCTTTTGCGGGCTGTCCCACGATCTGCACATCGATGTCGTCGGGCATGACGGTCACATCACCACACGTCGGGCACCTGTCCTTGATCGTGGCCATGGTCGTTGAATCCTTCTGCAGCGCTCGGTTTAGATCTGATGGAGACATCGACATCTACGGCCCTTTCCTTGAGTCGGGATCCTCAATGAACCCCGTAGGAGGCGGGGTCGATGATCTGCGCATCATGCTGGTGGCCAAGGCCCGGTGGGCGTCCGTTCAGGCGTCGATGGGTGGCTGCGCCCAAAATGACCAGTCCCAGCGCCAACGGGATGACACTGAGGACGCGCAACAGCAGCGCGGGCGCCATCACCTGCAGCATCGCACCGGCCGCCACCTGTCCGACGCCTGCGCCCATCAGGATCATGGCGGCGAACAGCGCAAAGCCTTCAGCCTGTCGTGGGAGTGAGATGATGCGCTGGAACGCCAAACCCGCCAAGGCGTTCAGCGGCGCGATCGGCAAGCCGATCAAGAACAACCCCAGCGCCAGCACGGGAACAGTCGTTGCAAACGATGCAGGAACAAAGGCGATCGAGAACATGACGAGCAAGACCCCTGCCATGATCCGCCCGCTACGAAGGGGATCGCGCAGGTTGGCTGCGAACACACCGGCGATACCGCTTCCCAACGCGGTCAGGGCCAACAGCGGTCCCGCGGTTGCGGCGTCCCAGCCCAGGGCCTCCAGTCGTGCGGGCGTGGCGGCCTCAAATGCGCCCAAGGGCAGACCGACGAAGAAGACAGACAGATAGATGCTGGTGGCGCCCCGAGTGCGCCACGGTGCCGGACCGGCCCTGGAAGGATCCTCAACCGGGGGTCGCGGCTCAAGACCCATCACCAGCACGGACGCGATGACAAATGCGAGGGCCTGCAGCATCAGCACACCCACGGCCCCCACCGCAAACGCCAACGCCCCTGCCAGTGCGGGACCGGCGACGAAGGCGACCTCGACGAAGACGGCATCGATGGCGTTGGCGGGTTCGATGTCCTCAGGTGGTACCGCACGGACCAGTAGGGCGCGGAAGCCACCCAGGACAGCGGCCGCAACCACGCCTTGAAGGGCGACCAGAACCCCCAGGGTCCAAAAGGGGGCGTCGGCCGCGACGGCGATGGCAACCGCGCCGATGCCCGCGGCGGCGGCCAACAGGTCACGACGTAGGCCGGCTCGCAGTTCGACCTGATCCAGTCGGCGACCCCGCCACTGTGCGGTCAGGCCACCGCTGAAGGTGGAGATTCCCGCCAACGTCGCGCCCGCCGACAACGAACCTGTTGCCGCTTGACCTGCCAGCACCAGCGCAAGCAGATTCATCGTCAACGGCAACCGGGCGAACAGGTTGGCAACAGCCCAACGACGAAACGTGGCGCGCCGAAACAGGCGCCGCAACGGCGCCTCGACAACCGGCTCACGGGTCACTGGCAAAGCAGGCCACCCTAGCCTGCAGTCCCGAGCGTGCTACGGGTTGTTTGTCGATTCAGGCCCGTCGTACAAAGCCAGGATGGATTGGGCGTGCGAACGTCGCAGATCGGCCAACTCTTGTGGCGCAATGACCCGGGCCTGATCCCCCAGGCGCAACAACAGCCTGGCCGCCCAGTCAAGCGTGGTCGTCTGAAACCGCAACCTGCTCCAACCCGCCTTGTTCTGCGTGCGGTCGGTCAACACGACATGGTCGGCGATCCATGCCGCCTGGGGACTGACCTCGATGACGACCAACGGATCGTCGAGGGCTGGGCGGTACACCGGGGGCCTGACGTCACCGGGTGGATCCGGTGCCGTTTCCTCGGTCACCTGCAGATCCTTGACCCGGTCCAGCCTGAACGACCGCTGATCCTGTGCCGAGCGGCAATACCCCTGCAGGTACCAGGCCCCCTCCACCAACCGGATTGTCCACGGCTCCACCTGCCGGACGGTGGTCTCGTTCTTGGATGCCGATTGGTAGGTCAGGTCCACCACCCGGTGATCGGTCACCGCCGGCCACAGCGCAGCCAGATGTTCCGCACCCCCCGCCCGTAGGTCCATTGCCACGGGGACTTCCGCCCGGGCCCCCAGGTGTGCCTCCAGCTTGGCGATCGCGGTGATCAGCGGTCCATCGGTGCCCGCGTCGTCGCCTGACCGGTCCATGGCAGGAACGTTGCCCAGGACCCCACTGTCCCTGGTTGCCCGGGCTGCCAACAGCAATGCCAAGCCCTCACGCATGGACAACGACAACGGCCTGGCGAAGAATTCGGCCATGCGAACGACGACCTGACCGCCACTGACCGACGCCTCGATCAGATCGCCCCCGCCGTACCCGGGCAGGCCGCAATAGCCAAGCAGGTCCAGGTCGTCCAGAATCTCGGGAGGGCTGCTTTCGAAGCGGCGGGCCACCTCCTCCACGGCCACGCCCGGATGGTCCAGCAACCATGGCACCATGACCAGGATGCGCCGAAGGCGGGCGAGGGTGGGGTTCACGCCGGATCCATCATCTCGCGGAGATGTGTGACCAACTGCGCCCTGACGTCGTCGGGCCCGATCAACTCCACATCTGTGCCCAGTTCCAAAAGCCAGCCGATCAACTCCTCCACATCGTTGGTTCGTAGGACGAAGCGCCGCCACCCGTCACGGTCATTCACGGGCTGTCCTGCGCCGCGCGCGCGTCGGGCAACTTTCCAGGCGGCGGCTTGGCCTGCCTCCACTACCGCTTCGATCGGGTCCTGTGTGGCCCCCGGCACCACATCCAACGGGTTGGGTGGCTGTTGTGGGATCTCAACGGAGCCAGGCTGTCCCGTCGGCCGCACGGTCCCACTGATGCGGTCAAGTCGAAAGGTTCGGTCGGCCTGACGATCGTTGTCAAAACCCCGCAGATACCAACGTCCGCGCCAATACAGCAGGGCGTGGGGGTCAACGCTGCGGCGAACCGACTCGTCCGCGGCCGAGGCAGCTTTGCGGTAGTCAAACCGAACTCGTTGCCGATTCGTCAATGCCTGGGTCAACGCGGTCCGATTTGGTGCATCCAGTCCCAGTTCCAACGGCAGGCGCGGTATGGCACGGTGTTCACCCACCAGGTCAGCGTCGACTGCCAGCTTGTCCAGCGCGGGCGCCGCTTCATCGCCCAGGCCGGCCAATTGGACTGCC
Source organism: Euzebyales bacterium (assembly GCA_038232815.1). Lineage (GTDB taxonomy): Bacteria > Actinomycetota > Nitriliruptoria > Euzebyales > Euzebyaceae > Euzebya. The sequence continues at coordinate 5,369 of JBBSNE010000001.1, forward strand.
ACGGCCAGTGCGGTCAGCTCGGCCGGGTGCAACGACACCGCAGGTAGGTCGTAGTCCTCCGGCGCGATGCGGTAGCCCAACGTTTCGTCGAAACGATCCAACTTCTCGGTGCGAAGGGGGATTCCGAGGTCCCGGAGGTCGGCTTTGTCCCGTTCGAACATGCGCCGCCAGGCATCGTCACGCTCTCCCTCATACCCTGCGACGCGGTCGTGGATTCGTTCCACGGTCAGCGGACGCCTGGTCTCACGCAAGGCAATGACCAGGTTCACCAGACGCTCCAGCCGATCCACCACTAGCGCCAAGCGTAGTCGACCATCACGGCGAAACGCCCCGATGCACACCGGTGATCAAAGGGCTCACCATGAGTTCGCGGATAACGACGCGGGGTCGTGCGACACTGTGGCCAGGGATCCGTGAGAGCGAGACCCCACCCCGCCCGCCACCGATTCGGAAATCGCAGCATATGGCCTCGCCCTCAGGACTGATTCAACCCAACGACATAGCGGTGCGCGTTGCCCGACGCGGTGGTTTGGCGCTGCTGCGGGCCGGCGGGCTGCTGGTCGGGCTGCTGGTGGGCTACCTGGTTCTCGGCTGGGTCGCGACGATGTTGTTGACCCCCGCGACCGCCGGCGTGGCCAACAGCGTCGGCGTCGGCTTTCAGGTGCCCCCCGCAGTTGAGCTAGCCGGTCTGGATCAGACCTCGACCATGTATGCCGCAGACGGCACCGTCCTGGCGGTTCTGCATGACGAGGTCGACCGCACCCTGGTGGATCTGGAGCAGATCCCACCGCACGTGCAAAACGCCATCCTGGCCGCAGAAGACCAACGCTTCTACGAACACGACGGGTACGACGTCGAGGGGTTGGGACGCGCGTTCTTGGAAAACGTGCAATCGCGTGACGTGAACCAGGGTGGGTCCACGATCACCCAGCAGTTGGCCAAGAGTGAGGTGGGTGATGAAGTCTCATTGCAGCGAAAGCTTGCCGAGATCGCCTTCGCCCGTGCCCTGGAGGCCCAGTCGAGCAAGGAAGAGATCCTGGGGCGTTATCTGAACCAGGTGTACTTCGGCAGCGGGGCATACGGCATTCAAGCCGCCGCCGAGGAGTTCTACAGCAAAGACGTCGGCGAACTGACGGTGGCTGAGGCAGCCACCCTGGCCGGTCTGATCCGCTCACCGGGGTCGACCAATCCCCGTGAGTTCTCCGACATCGCCCTGCGCCGCCGCGACGCCACACTTGCTGCCATGGTGGAGCAAGGATGGCTACCCCAGGAGCAACTGGCGGTCGAACAGGCCGCGGCGCTGGGCATCGTGGACAAGGTCATCAACGAGCCCGCTGACCCCTACATCGCCGAAGCGGTCAAGCAGGAGTTCTACACCCTGGAGGAGTTCGGGGCCGACCGTCTGGAACGCAACGAGCAGTTGCTGAACGGCGGCCTTGAAATCCAGACCTCCTTTGATCCCAGGTTGCAACAGATCGCCCGGGAGTCGGTGTTGACCTACTTCCCCGAGTCGACGCCCACGGGTGCCCTGGCATCTGTCGACCCACGTACGGGACAGATACGTGCCATCTTCGGCGGCACCGACTTCGACACCGAACAGTTCAACTTCGCCACGCAGGGCCGTCGTCAGCCGGGCTCGTCGTGGAAGCCGTTCGTCATGACCACGGCCTTGGAGATCGGCTTCAGCCCCTCCATGACGTTGACCGGCACCAGTCCCACGACGTTTGACATCGGGTTGGCCGACGACAAATGGCGCACCGAGGGCGTCCAGAATTATGGTGGAGCCTCCTACGGCGATCTGACAATGGACCAAGCGCTGATTCGTTCGGTGAATACAGCCTTCGCCGAACTGATGCTGATCGTCGGGCCCGAAAACGTGGTTTCCTTGGCGCAATCCCTGGGCATCAACACCGGTGCAGCCACCGCAGGGATTATCAACCCCTCGATCGCGCTTGGGGGCCTTGAGGTCGGCGTGACCCCGTTGGAGATGGCGGGCGCCTTCTCCGCCTTCGCCAACGCGGGTGCCTTCGTGGAACCCAGCTTGATCGACCGCGTCACCGACAAGCAGGGCAATGTGTTGTTCGAACGCGATGTGGTGCCAACCCAGGTGATCGACCCGGCAGTCAACCAGGTCATGGTCGACACCATGAAGCAGGTCATTTGTTGTGGTACCGCCCCGAACGCCAACATCTCGAGCATCGGCTGGAACGCCGCCGGCAAGACCGGAACGGCCCAGGGCAACGCTGACGCATGGTTTGCGGGCTACACGCCCGTGCTGGCCACCGCCGTGTGGACCGGACACCCAGAGGCCCGTATCGCCATGCCCGGCGCCACGGGCGGCAATCTGCCCGCCCGCGTGTGGCACGACTTCATGATCCGGGCCTTGGAGGGCGTCGAGCCCATCCCCTTCCCGACCCAGCCGCCTGCGGGACTGGTCCCGGAACAAGCCGAAGAAGGGGAGGTCGTCGTCCCCGACGTGCGGGGCATGCAAGAATTCGACGCTCTCCGTGAACTGGCCGACATCGGGCTGGCGGGTGTGCAGAACCAGGTGGCCAGCGGCACCGCGAAAGGCACGGTGTTGTCCCAGCAACCACGGGCCGGCACGGTCATCACGAGCGGGACACAGATCAGCTTGGGCGTATCCACCGGTGAGGCACCCGAACCTCCCAAGCCCGCGCCCCAAACGGAGTCAGCCGAACCGGCGGCGCCTGAGCCGGCTGCCCCGGAACCAGTAGCCCCCGACGTTGAGCCTTCGGCCGCGCCGGCGGAAACGGCACCACCGGCGGCCGAGCCTGATCCGCCACCGGCCGCGCCCGCCCCACCCCCGGCGAACGAACCGCCGCCTCAGGCGCCCCCTCCCCCCGAACCGGTGGTGGCGCCACCCGACTGGGCACCTGGCTAGACACCTTGACCGATTGTGACAAGAGGCTCCTGTTCGTGGTGCCCACGTTCAACGAGCAGGCAACAGTCGAAAAGGCAGTCGGCGGCGCATTGGATGCCGGCACCGACGTCTTGGTTGTGGACGACGGTTCGACCGATCAGACCAGCCGGATCGTCCAGAGACTCGCCTCGACTCGCGCCGGCGTCCATCTGTTGCAACGAGGCCACAAGCAGGGCCTGGGATCGGCCTACAGGGCGGGCTTTCGCTGGGGGCTCGACCGGGGCTATGCCGCCTTGGGCGAGATGGACGCCGATTTGTCACACGACCCCGCCGACATCCCCTCGTTGGTGGCTGGCCTGCAGGTGGCCGATCTGACGATCGGATCTCGTTACGTCACCGGGGGCGGCGTCGAGGATTGGCCCTGGTCACGGCGTCTGCTGTCCCGCGGGGGCAATCTGTACGTTCGCGCCTGGACCGGCCTTCCCGTTCGTGACGCCACCGCCGGATTTCGCCTGTATCGCCACGACGTGCTCAGGTCGGTGCGATTGGACACCATCCGCTCAGAGGGCTACACGTTCCAAGTGGAGATGGCATTGCGGACATGGCGCCTGGGCTTTGACATCCTGGAGGTGCCGATCACCTTCACCGAACGTCACCATGGCGTGTCCAAGATGAGCAAGGCCATCGTCGCCGAGGCGTTGTGGCGCGTACCGTTGTGGGCGCCGGGGCGGCGACGGCCACGCCAACGCCGTCGCTAGATCAGCTGACCGGACGGTCGGGGATGGTCACCGTTCGTGGAAAGGCCCGCCCCGTGTTCAACGCCTGCACCAGCGGCAGCAACCCGTCGAACAGGGCCAGACTTTCCTCGCGCCCAATCTCATCCCATAGCGGCAGCGCCAATTGGTCGGTCCGTCTTTCCAGGTGATCGCGCAGGGATCGCCCGTCACCGGTCAACCCCGTGCTGTCCAGTAGCCCTCGTTGTCGTAAGGATTCCTCGCCGTCACCCCAGGCCTGATCATCCCACATCCGGCTTTTTTGTAAGAACCGTTGTGACACCGTGTTCTGCCACCCGGCGTACAACACCAATGCCTCCACCGGCGTCAAACCCTCGGCGGTGAGCAGCGCCACGTGTCCATCCCCACGATGTTCCCGGACCACCGTCAACGCCTGCCACAGGTCGGCGAACGGCATTCCCGGCAGGTCGACCGCCTTGTTCGCCGCCGCCAGAGGTCTGCCCTCGGTTGCCGTGGCGTCCGCCGCGCGACGGGCCACGTCGGTGGTGGCAGCCAGATGCTGGGTGGGGGCATCGATCCTGGTGTACAGATCTTGTATTGCCTGCGCTCTGGCGGCCAGAACTTGGGCTGGGGTCGCAAGCTCCCATGCGGCCGGCAACGCGGCGTCGAACATGGCCGGGTTGAAGTTGTAGAAGATCGCTGCGGCCACCCGCGGTCCTACCGCGCCCAGCGGAGCGGCCCTGCCCGCCACGTAGCCCTGCCCCCGGGGTTCCAGGCCCAGGCGTTCCCAGCCCTGGACTGCTTCGGGGGCGAAATACAAGATGGCGTGGAACGGCTCGATGATGCCGTGCATCGCACGGGCAAGCGCAGGGGTGTCTGGCATGTTGCTCCTGGGTCAGCGCAGGTGGACGTCTACATCGAGGCGATGAGTTTGGCCACGCGGTCGTCCTCGGACTGGAAGGGATCTTTGCACAGGACGGTCCGTTGTGCCTGGTCGTTCAGCTTCAGGTGAACCCAGTCCACGGTGAAGTCCCGACGCTTGCGCTTGGCCTCTCGAATGAAGTCACCTCGCAACTTCGCACGTGTGGTCTGGGGCGGTGTCGACATGGCCTTGGAGATCGTGTGGTCATCGGTGATCCGGTCGACCTTGTGGTTGCGCTGCAGGACGTAATACAACCCGCGGGTGGTGTTCACGTCGTGGTACTGCAGATCCAGCATGGCGACACGGGGGTGTGACAGCGGCAGATCCCGTTTGTGACGGTAGTCCTCGATCAACTGGTATTTGGTGACCCAGTCGATCTCGCGGGACAGCTTCAAGGGGTCATCTTCAAGGGTGTCCAGGATTCGACCCCACTCAGCCAGGACGTGGTCGGTCTCGGGATCGCTGCCCGTGGACTCGATGAACTGGCTGACCCGTGCGTAGTACTCACGCTGGATCTCCAGGGCGGACAGTTCGCGACCACCGATCAGCTTGACCCGACGCTTACAGGTCATGTCATGACTGATTTCACGGATCGCCCGGATGGGATTGTCCAGGGAAAGGTCGCGCATGACCGCGCCCGACTCGATCATCCGCAGGACCAAGTCGCAGGTGGCGATCTTCAGCCAGGTGGTGTACTCCCCCATGTTCGAGTCCCCCACGATGACGTGTAGTCGTCGGAACCGTTCGGCGTCGGCATGGGGTTCGTCGCGGGAGTTGATGATCGGACGTGAACGGGTCGTCGCCGAACTCAGGCCCTCCCAGATGTGCTCGGCCCGTTGGCTGATCGAATACACCGCGCCCCGAGGTGTCTGCAGGACCTTGCCCGCCCCGGCAAAGATCTGTCGGCTGACCAAGAACGGGATCAGGGTGTCGGCGAGTTTTTGGAACTCGCCGAAGCGGGCGACCAGGTAGTTCTCGTGGCTGCCGTAGGAGTTTCCCGCCGAGTCGGTGTTGTTCTTGAACAGATAGATCGTTCCCGCGATCCCCTCCTCGTGCAGTCGTTCTTCGGCTTGTTCGACCAGGCCTTCAAGAATCCGCTCGCCAGCCTTGTCATGTGCCACCACAGCGGCGACCGAATCACATTCCGCCGTCGCGTATTCGGGGTGGGAGCCGACATCAAGGTACAGACGCGCCCCGTTTTCCAAAAAGACGTTGGAACTGCGCCCCCACGACACGACCCGCCGAAACAGATACCTCGCCACCTCGTCGGGGGACAGTCGACGTTGCCCGCGGAAGGTGCAGGTGACGCCGTATTCGCACTCGATGCCGAAGATTCGGCGGTGCATGCTGTTCCTCCTGCTTGGTCTGAAACTTCAGTCTAGGTGTGCCCGCCGACCAGAACCGCAGGTACTACGCCGCCCCGACGGCCGTCGCCACATCAGCATCCTCTAGACGGAAGAACTTCCGTCGCCCCAGCCCCCGGTCAAGCCCGGCCACCTCAAGCCGTGAGGGTTCCATGTCGCGCTCTTCGACCTGTTGCAGGGCCGCAATCGTCACGCGCAGGGCGGTCTCCTGGTCCAGTTCCGGCTCGAAGCTGGACTTCAGCGCCTCGTTGATCGCATCGGCCCTCCCCCCGATGGCCACGAACCCTTCCTGGTCGGTGATCGAACCGTCATAAAGGATGTGGTACATCTCGACGGTGTCCTCAAACACCTCCGCCACCAAGAGTTCGACCTCCAGGGGCTTGGGCGAGTCGGTGAAGGCAGAACCCAGTGCGTTGGCGTAGGCATTGGCCAGTGCCCGGCCGGTCACGTCCTCGCGGCTGTACTGGTAGCCCTTGACGTCGGCCAGACGAATGCCGGCCACGCGGAGCTGTTCGAACTCGTTGTACTTGCCCACTGCCGCAAACGCGATCCGGTCATAGATCTCGCTGACCTTGTGCAGTGTCGCCGACGGGTTCTCCGCAACGAACAGGACCCCGTTCTGTGTGGTCACGGCCACCACGGACCGTCCGCGACTGATGCCCTTGCGGGCGAAGTCGGCTTTGTCCTTCATCGCCTGTTCGGGCGACACGTAGGGCATCATCGGCATGACGTGGGCTTTCTCCGGGGTTGGATGTCGGTGGGCCTATGCCCCTGCGTTCGGACGCGGTTGTTGATTGCTGATGGCCTCCCCGACGGCGAGCCGGTCGCTGCGACGTTCGGCAACCATCCGTGACAGTTCGGCGACCTCCTGCTCGGTCCGTTCGGCGTAGCCGTCCCCATCGATCTGTGCCACGATCGGGTAGACGCCACGGACGGTGTCGGGCCCGCCGGTGGCAGAGTCGTCGTCGGCTGCGTCCCACAGGGCCGCGACCGCCAGGGCAACCGCCTCCTCCAGACCCAGATTCGGGTCCCACCTGGCCTTCAGGGAGGCGCGGGCATGAAGCCCGCCCGACCCGGTGGCTGAGAAGCGTCGTTCCTCATACCGTCCACCCGCCACGTCGAAGTCAAAGATACGACCCACCTCCGCACGACGGTCGTATCCAGCGAACATCGGCACCACCACCAGGCCTTGCATCGCCAGCGGCAGGTTGCCGCGGACCATGCTGGCCAGCTTGTTGGCCTTGCCCTCAAGCGACAGTTCGCTCCCTTCGACCTTTTCGTAGTGCTCCAACTCCAACGCGAAGACCTTGGCCAGTTCAATGGCCGGCCCCGCGGAACCGGAGATCCCCACTGCTGAGGTGCGATCGGTCTCAAAGATCTTGCGCACATCGCGTTGGGCGATCAGATTGCCGGCAGTGGCCCGTCGATCGCCCGCCAGGATGACCCCACCGTTGTAGGTCGTGGCCACGATCGTGGTGCCTTCGACGTGCGGCGGCACGGTTCCCCCGGCCGGGGGGAGGACCACGGGCGGAGCCATACGGCGGACCAGCTCGCTGAACGACGAGCCTTGGTAGTCAAACGGATCAACAATCGGCGGTCGGCTTGCCCAGCGGTCGCTCATAGACGCCGAACGCTACCAGCACGCCACGGCCGTGCAGCCGGCGATCCAGGCCCGGCGGCGTCGCCTACTGGCCGCCCTTCTGGACGTAGTTCTTGACGAACTCTTCGGCGTTTTCTTCAAGGACCTCATCGATCTCATCCAACAGATCATCGACGTCAGAGGTGTCAACCTCCGGAGTTTCATTTTCGACCGGGGTGTCCTGTTCCTCGGTCTGCTTGCCCTTTTGCTTGCGCACCTGTCCGCCGTCGCTCATCGGGTCCTCCTGGGGGTAGGCGTGTTGCCGCCAGTCTACCGGGGTGCTGGCCCTACGGCGTCATGCGGTGCGATGGCTCACTGATCCAACACATGTGCAGGGGAGGCAGCCGGATGCGGCCGTTGTCGGTCCGCAGCAGGCCATCTGATGTCAGGGCATCGAATGGTTCGTACAGTTCGGCCACCCCCACAGCCGTCGGGTCCACCAGCTGTGGTTGGTCGCTGAAATTGGCAAGTCCCCACGAATCGGCCGGTGCGCGGATGACGGCGTAAGAACGCAAGCACGTGACTGTTGTCGTGCTGTTGGGGCGTCACGGTCCCGCCGCCGCGAAGTGTGGGAAGTCGGCGTCTGACTGCCATCAGGTGAGCCAGGCCGTCATACACGCGGCCTTCGAGGGTCTCGGGTTCGTGTCGCCGTTGCACGGCAGGCCAATCCATGACCGGACGTTGAAGCCAGCGGTTGTCAGCGGCTTTGTCCGGATCCGCCTGGTAGGCCCGGTCGTTGCCCAACGCGACCTCATCTCCCATAGCTGTAGTCCAGCTCCCCCGCATAAAAGCTTGAGAGGAAGCGGCGGTGGGATGGCCCGTCCCAGCCGCGTGCGGCCGCCGCACCGTCATCCACAGCCCAACCGATGTCGTCGTGACAACGGACGTAGGTTACCCACGACGCGTGGGCGGGCGTTCGGGACATGGCACCCAGCGAGATGGCTGCCAAGCGGCCATCCTGGGCCGCCAGGCTGGACCAGCCCTGGACCATCAATTGGTTGTGATACAGCAGGTCGCATTCGGTGGTCAGACGGGCGCCGGCCGCCTGGTAGGCCACCGGGTCATGGTGGGCCACAATCGCTTCGCCCTTGATGATGGTTGCCGGGGCCGCGTTTGCCATCAGGCCACGCAGTGCCTGCAACAACAGGTGGACCTCCGGAAGGTTCTGGCAGTTGGTACCAAGGCGTTTCCACAAGAACGGGATGGCATCCAGACGCAGCACATCGATTCCAACGGCCGACAACTCCAACATGACGCCGAGCATCTGTATGAACACGTCAGGGTTGGCCCAGTTCAGATCCCATTGCCACGCGTTGAACGTCGTCCACACCCAACGGTTCAGGCCGGGCACGAACCATCAAGACCTCGGCAAGGCCGCCATCGACCTGCTGGGCATCAACGACCCGCCGGGTCAGCGCATCCGGGTCGATCGTGGGGTCGGCGTCAGCCATCCGCCGCATCATAAGCGGTCGGGCGCTCAGGTCTTCTCGGGTCCGCTTGCCTAAGAGCCCTGCAGGGCGTCCAGCAATTCCCGTGCGGACGTCGCACGGTCGATCAGCGAACCGGTGACCGCTTTGGTGCCCCGGCCGGGGTCCATCATCGGCACCCGCTGGAGGGTCTCTCCCCCCACATCGAAGATCATCGAGTCCCACCCTGCGGCGGTGACATTGTCACGGAACTTCTCAAGACACCGACCGCGGAAATAGGCCCGAGTGTCGGTGGGCGGGGCACTGATCGCATGTTGTATCGCTGCTTCGTCCACCATGGTCTGACAGCGGCCGGTCGCGACCAACCGGTTGTACAGTCCCTTATCGCGTCGCACGTCGTGGTACTGGATGTCGATCAGCTTCAACTTCTCGTCAGACCAGTCCAGGCCGTCGCGTTCGACGTAGCGCTGCATGACCCGGTATTTCGTGACCCAGTCCACGATCCCGTCCAGGGACATGGGGTCATCCTCGATGGCGCTGACCAGCCGCTCCCAGGTGGTCAGCAGGTCGGCCGCCCACGTTGGTGACTCGCGGGTGTCCACCCATTTCTGTGCCCATTCCAGGTAGTGCCATTGCAGTTCCATGGGCCGGACGCGACGACCGTCTTTGAGTTCGATCGGCTGGGCGCAGGTCAGATCGTGGCTGACGCGGTGCAAGGTCTTGACCGGGCTGGCGACTGCCGGAGCATCAGGAAGAAATCCGTCTTCGATCATCATCAGCACCAGTGCCGACGCCCCGAGCTTGACGTAGGTACAGGTCTCGCTCATGTTGGCGTCGCCGATGATGACGTGCAGACGGCGGAAGCGGTCAGGGTCGGCATGCGGTTCATCGCGGGTGTTGATGATCGGTCGCTTCAGCGTCGTCTCAAGCCCAACTTCGACTTCGAAGAAATCCGCACGCTGGGTCAATTGGTAGTCGACCTCGGCTGCCGGGAACTCACTGCCGACCCGCCCCGCACCGACAAGCGCCTGTCGGGTGATGAAGAACGGGGTCAACTGTCGGACGATCTCACCGAAGGGGGTGGCCCGGTCGACGATGTAGTTCTCATGCATCCCATAGGCGGCGCCCTTGCCGTCGGTGTTGTTCTTGGTGATCAGCACCCGCCCGGGGTTGTTGCGGTCATGCCCGGGAACCAACGCCGCGGCCTTGGCGGCGGCGATCTCAAGTATTCGCTCCCCCGCCTTGTCCCAGATCACCGCATCACGTGGATTTGAGACCTCGGGGGAGGAATATTCCGGATGGGCATGGTCGACGTAGAACCGCGCCCCGTTGATCAGGATCGAGTTGGCCAGGCCGATGTCATCCTCCGGGGCGGGCTCATGAGCCCCGGGCTGGCTGTAGCCGCGGGCGTCACGCAGAGGATCTTCGTCTTCATAGTCCCAGCGGGCCCGATTTCGACCATCGGCTGAGTAGGCGTTGACGACCAGCGAGGAAGCCAGCACCGGATTGAAATCGGCCCGACCGATCACGGAGATACCGAACTCCGTCTCAGTACCCATGTACTTGGTGATGGCCATGTCCCGCCAGCCTACCGATCCCGTATGGTCCTGCGGTCACGTCCTGGACCGGTCAGTTCGAATGATCAGCACGACCTTTCCGAAGATTTCACCTAGAACGGCCTTGCTTCTGACGGACAGTGGCTGGTCGGGCATGACCCGGCCACACACTGCCAGCGCCCCGGCCAGATCAACGATGTCCAGTAAAGCCGCGTGAATGTCCTCGACGTAAAGGAAGGCGTCCCAATGCCTGTCCCCTGTCGGTGATGGCTCGGCGGTCCTCCCCCGGGATCAAGCGACGTGCATAGGTCGCCAACGAGGGGGCCTGCATCGTCGCCTACAGGTACTGCCCGGTTTGGACGCTCTCGATCGACTTGCCCGGTTCGGTGCCGTCGCCGATCAGGGTGCGGACGTACACGATCCGTTCGCCCTTCTTTCCGCTGATTCGGGCCCAGTCGTCGGGGTTGGTGGTGTTCGGCAGATCTTCGTTCTCTTTGAACTCATCCCGGATGGCGACCTGGAGGTCCTCGGCCTTGATGCCCTTCTGACCCTCGTCCAGATAGCGTTTGATGGCCAGCTTCTTGGCCCGCGCCACAACGTTTTCGATCATTGCCCCGGAATTGAAGTCCTTGAAATACAAGATCTCTTTGTCGCCGTTGGCGTAGGTGACCTCCAGGAACCGGTTGCTGTCGTCCTCGGCATACATCCGGTCGACGGTGTTGGCGACCAGCGCCTCGACCGCGTCTTCCTCAGAGCCGTACTCCTTGACCATGTCGGGGTGCAGTGGAAGGCCGGCGTGCAAGTAGATCTGGAAGATCTCCTGGGCGGCATCGACGTTGGGCCGCTCGATCTTGATCTTCACGTCCAAACGCCCTGGACGTAGGATCGCCGGGTCGATCATGTCTTCTCTGTTCGATGCCCCGATGACGATGACGTCTTTGAGGGTTTCGACACCATCGATTTCACTCAACAGCTGCGGGACGATCGTGGTCTCGACATCCGATGAGACCCCCGAACCGCGGGTCCGAAAGATCGAGTCCATCTCGTCGAAGAACACGATCACCGGGTGACCCTCGGCGACTTTCTCTCGAGCGCGCTGGAAGATCAGTCGGATCTGCCGTTCGGTTTCCCCGACGTATTTGTTCAGCAGCTCCGGTCCCTTGATGTTCAGGAAGTAGCTCTTGGCGTCGTCCCGACCTTCTTTCTCCGCCACCCGTTTGGCCAGCGAGTTCGCCACCGCCTTGGCGATCATCGTCTTGCCACAGCCAGGGGGGCCGTACAACAGGATCCCCTTGGGCGGACGCAGTTCGTGCTCGACGAACAGGTCGGCATGCAAGAAGGGCAGTTCGACCGCGTCCTGGATGGCCTCGATCTGTGGTCCCAGGCCGCCGATGTCGGTGTAGTCGATGTCTGGAACTTCCTCCAGCACCAACTCCTCGACCTCCGGGCGTTCCATCTTCTCCAGGGCATACCCCGACCGGGATTCGACCAGAAGGTGATCGCCGGCACGGATCGCGACGTCCGCCAGCGAATCCGCCATGCGAACCACCTGTTCGTCATCGGTGTGGTTGATCATCAACAACCGCCCGTCACCGATGATGTCCTTCAGCGCCATGACCTCGCCGATGATTTCAAATGTTGCCGCCTCGACCACGTTCATGGCTTCGTTGAGCAGCAACTCCTGTCCCTGCCGTAGCCCGTCGGCCTGGATGTCTGGACTCAGGTTCACCCGCAGTTTGCGACCCTGCGTCCATATCTCAACGGTGTCCTCGGTAGGGCCGGGTCCCAGGTAGACGCCATAGCCGCTGGGGGGTGCCGCCAACTTTTCGACCTGCTCTTTGAGGCCGATGATCTGTTCACGGGCGTCCCGCAGGGTGTCGGCAAGCTTTGCGTTCTGCGCGACGGTTCCACTGGACTGCGCGCGCGCTTCGGCCAACCGCTCCTCCAACGCACGTACCCGGCTGGGTGAGTCCTCAAGGCGCCGGCGCAGCGTCACAGATTCGTCCTCGAGCAACCGTATGCGGGTCCGCAGGGCGTCGATTTCTTCTGCTCGTTCACGGTCTCGGTTGGAGGGATTGGGGGACATGTCATGTCTCCTGTTCAGCAGACGTGCGTGACCCCCCAGTATGACAGCACTCTGCTACCGATCTGCTGACCTGTCGTCACCGACATGACAGATCTGCCCAGGCTCAACAGCCCCGACCAAGGACGATATCGGCCAGTTCGTCGGCACCGTCCTGGCTGATGACGTCTTGACCACCGATCAAGAACAGCGCGCTGGCAAAGCCACAGAACGCGGCTGCCACGGGTGCGGTCACGATGGAGCCGTCCTCGCCCTCCAACGGGACGAACACGTTCCCGCGGCCCCCCAGCAGGGAAGCGGCCAACACGTCGTTAAAGTTGTTGCGCAGGTTTACGGCCACCAGTGCGGGTTCGTTCGTCGTCGGACCCAGGTCGGCGTCGTTCTGCAACTCCTCGCGGTACAAACGGGCGATCTCAAGTGCGGTATCCACCCGTGACCCCCCGGCCAGTCGGCTCACCGGCAGGCCCAAGCGTTGGATGTCGGTCACGACAGTGTCACTGATGACCGACTGGCCGCCCAGCACGTAGACCTGTTCAGGCTGCAGCGACTGCAGAGCCGCTTCGGCCTGAGGATGTAATGCCTCGGTGTTGGTGACCAGGATCGGAATGCCGTAGTAGGCCGACATCTGCCCCGCCGCCACCGCATCGGGGAAGTTGCGTCCGTATGCCACGAAGGCGTAATCACGAGTGGGACGATCAGTTGGCGACGCAACCACTTTCAGTTGTTCCACCACGGAAGCGGCCTCCACAGCGGTGGCCTCCCGTCCAGCACCGGCGACGCGGACTGGGTTGATCCCCTCATCGCGGAGTTGTCCGTCCACGTCAGCCGGAACGGCCGCCGGCCCTCCCATGATGTAGACCGTCGGTGTCCCCGCGGCGAAGTCCAGCACACGACGAAACTCAGTGAGCGTCCGTTCGTCGAGCGGGCCGTCATTGGAGGTGTACAGCAGGGGTGCCTGCCCCAGACCCAGCGACGAACCGGTCAGGGCGTCAGCGAAATCATCAACGCGGGCCAGCACGCCATAGGGCGCGGCCTCAGGAGGCAGCACCGCCGATATTTCTATGGCCTGGCGGATCGGACTGGTGGCTTCATCATCTTCTGGCTGTATACGGGTGACGAAACCGTCCGGCTCGGGCGGGGGGTCAAAGGGGGGTCCCTCGGTTGGTGATTGTGTGGGTTCCGTGGTCGGTTCTGCGGTCGGCTCCGGAGTTGGCTCTTCGGTCGGCACGAACGGATCTTCGATGGGTTTGACCGTCGCGGTTGGCTCCGGGGCCGGTTGGGTCCCGTCGCAGCTGCCACTTCCGATGGGGGGATCTGCCTGCAGCGTGGGCCGGATCCCGTCCACGACTGCCTGTACCGCAGCACCCAGGTCGACAATGCCCCAGCCGTAGGCACAGTCGCGTCCCGGAGCCCCGGCTTCCCGGGCGGTGAACTCAAGGATGGCTTCGGCCCGGTCCACGTTCAGGGGGGTTCCCCGGTCATCGGAGAACTGACGGATGAGCGCCACCGCCCCACTGACATAAGGGGCAGCAAACGACGTTCCAGAAATCAGCACCAGCCGATCGCCGTTCGGATCGGTGTACAGGTTCGGGTCACAACCGCCGATGACGTTGTTCACGTCGTCCAGGCCGGTGGTGAGGATGAACAGCGCCGCAAGTTCCCCATACGTCGGGCACCGCATCAATGTTCCCGCATCCCCGCCGGGGGCAGCAAGGTCGATCTGGGGGTTGGTCTGGGAGTATGGCGCCGGTTGTCCGTCCGAGCCCGTGGCAGCCACACTGATGACCCCGTCACACGACGCGGGAACTGAGGTGTCGGAGGAGTCGGCGTTTCCAGCGGCGGCCACGATCGCGATTCCGGCGGCCCGCGCCTGGTCGACCGCCACCTTGTAGAAGTCAGGACAATAGTTCAGGTTGGTTCCAAGGCTCAGGTTCATGACCTGCGGCTTGTCGGTCAGCTCGGTCACGTAGTTCATCGCCGCAACGATGTCTGAGCTCAATGGACCCGTCGTGCACCCCACGTCCCTTTGTGTCGAGGTGAGAGCGATGTCGATGAGGCGGGCCTGCCACAACGCACCGGCCACACCGACGTTGTTGTCGCCCTCCGCCGCGACCGTGCCGGCCACCGCGGTTCCGTGCCCGATCCGACAGTTGTCATTCTGTCTGGTGCCTGATTCCACCCGGCCGTCGACTGCTCGCAGGCTTTGGACGATGATGTTCTGTAGATCCGGATGCGTCGCGTCCGCACCCGAGTCCAAGACTGCGATCAGTGGAGCGGTGTCACCTGGCCCCTTCCCGGTGAAGCGGTTCCAAGCCGGCTCGGCATTGGCCTGTTGGTGCGACCACTGCAGGTCGTAGCTGGGATCGTTTGGTGTCGCGCTGAACTGCATCTCAAAGTCTGGCTCCACCGCCAACACCGTGGGGTCCTCCAACAGGGCCGTCCTCACCGCCTGGACCCGTTCAGGTTCAGCCTTCAACAGCGCAACGCGCTCTGCGATTGCTTCGCCTCGCCTCACACCGGTGGTCGCCAGCGACTGCCAGCCGGCAACGGATTGACGCGCCAGATCCGACGGTTGGCGATAGGTCACCAGCATTCGCCCCGGCACGGCACTGTCAACGTTCCACGCACTGTCATTCTGACCGGCCGGCTGGGAGGTTGCGGCCGCAGGCAGGACCGAGGCCACGACGACACAAACCAATCCCAGCCCTACCAGGCTGCGTCGGCGTGCGTTCGGGCTGGAAGGGTTCAACAAAGACAAGACGACGACTCCGGCTGGCTGCGATGGGGTACCTACCCCCGGAGCTTCGACACCCCGATGCACCACCTTTACCGTTGCATGTGCAATCCCCCGGTCTCACATGGTCAGGGGAGTTTCCTTTCCTCTGGTGCCGCCTGCAGGGTGGGGGGGCCGTCTGTGGCTTCGGGGATCATGCGCCGGGCGATTGTCAAGAACGCCGTGTGGGCGACCATGCGGTGGTCGGGCCGCACCGACAGCCCATCCACATGCCAGGTCCGATGCAGCGTCTCGCTGGTGGAGACCAGTCCCCATGACGGGTCGGTTTCCATCGCCTCATGCAGTCGCATCACCTGCGTGATCGTCGGCGTGTAGGCGATCAGCAGCCCGCCGGGGTGCAATGCGCCGGAGGCTGCCACCAGATGCACCCACGGCTCAAGCATGTCCAGGACCAGACGATCACAACGCAGATCCGCCAACCCCTCGGCCAAGTCGGCCTGGGTCAATGTCCAGTTGTCTGGTAGGCCACCCATCCGTCGTTGGACGTTTGCAATGGCCACCGTGGCGTGGTCCTCACGGCGTTCGAAGCTGTGGACGCGGCCAGTGGGCCCGACAGCCCGCAACAATGCACAGGTCAGCGCCCCAGACCCAGCCCCCGCCTCCACCACGACCGCGCCGGGCACCACATCGCCCAACGTCACGATCATGGCCTGGTCCTTCGGGTAGACAACCTGCGCACCGCGAGGGGCCTTCAACGTCCAATCGGTCGTCGTGGGCCGGACCACGGTCAGCTTCGCGGCCATCGTCGAGGTGACCGTCGATCCTTCTGCCTGACCGATCAGGTCGTCGTGGCGGATGATGCCACGGTGCATGTGATAGTCCTTGCCCGCCTCCAACTCAAACATGAACCGCCGCCCCTTTCGGTCCATCAGGATGACCGTGTCACCGATGCTCAATGGGTCGGGATGGCCGGCGTGACGGGTCATGTGGGAGGGATCTCCGGGTCGTTCGGGGCGATGATCGAGGATGCTACGGGAGGGGGCGGGGCACTGCCGACCCGGCGGCGGCTGCCTACGCTGGTGGACCATGAACGACACCCACTTGTCCGATGTGTCGGATCGTGCCCCCCCGGGGCAAGACGATCCGACACAGCAGGCAACGACGTCTGTGGCCTTGAAGGAGTGGGCGGCGGCCATTCATGGTTTGCTCCAGGGACGGCAACGGATCCTGCTTCGTAAGGGTGGGATCCATGAGAAGTCGTTCATCCCGCCCGAGGCAGGCGGGGGGTTCCTGCTGTTCCCCACTGTCGCGCACACGCACGCGGATCGAACCCGGGCAGAGCACCATGACCTGTTGGGGGCGGGCCAGGGCGACGTAACAGATGACACCTTGATCATCCGCGCAGCGGTCCGGGTGGTCGGTGTCGTCGCGGTTGTCCGTCCCGAACGGCTGCCTGAGATCAATGACCTGCACATCTGGACTGACGATTCGATCCGCCGTGACCGGGTCGAGTTCCGTCCGGTGAAGCCATTGCAGGTCCTTGTCGTCGAAACGCTCGCCCTGGCCCATCCGCTACGGCTTGATCGTTTGGATGCCTACGGCGGGTGCCGGTCCTGGGTCGATGTGCAGACCGGGTGGGAGGGGCAGGGCACCCCTGTCCTTGAAGGGCGGGAACTGCAACGTGACCTTGCCCGGGTAAAGGCCACCGTCGGGCCGACTTGCTAGACTGACCCCTTCTGTCGGCGTGGCGGAATTGGTAGACGCGTACGGTTGAGGGCCGTATGGCTTAGGCCTTGAGGGTTCAAGTCCCTCCGCCGACACAAAAACCGCTGACCAGCAGAAACAGTACAGAAGCCTAACCGGGATGGTCGGGGTTTCTGGCGTTTTCGTCGTCTGTGGTCACGGTTTGGTCACGGGAATTGACGGCATCATCGAGAATCCGGCCCAGAGTTCCCCCGGCGTCACCACCGGGAAGAGTGCTCAATTCGGCGTCCAGCAGGGAAATATCTTCGCCGAGAGCGTCGGCCACTATCAGTTCCACAGTCTCCGAGCCGTCCATAACTGACTCTCGTGTGATGTGTGTCCACCGCTGTCTCACGTGTACGGCCTCGATTGGGCCCACGTCGCCTGTCGAAAGTCTTGCAACAACCGGAGGATCGAAGTTTGTCGTAGTGACCGCCCAATCACTTTCCTCTTTCAGGGGGGGAGGGTTCAACGACCGCTCGATCAGCCGCGCCAGCTGATCAGTGGCTCCGTCATCGTGCACGAGTGTGACCTCGTCTGCATGAACGTACATAACGGTTCCCTCCTCCTCGCTCGACCCAGCGGAGGACGCGAAGGAGAACTCAACTTCGATCTGTGGGACCTGAGCATTCATGGTGAGATGAATCTTCTGGACGCGACCTTCCCAGTCCTTGTCAGTGGGCTTGCGGATTTTGAGGACGGTGATCCCTTCCGCCGCAGCCACCTTCAGCGCACCGCTTTGAAGTTCGTGACGTACAACGAATACCCCGTGAGGCTCGCCCAAAGCGTCTGCGCGTTTCCAGGCGAACGCCGCCATATCCTCATTGGAAACACGATTGGATTCCGCCCAGTCCTTGCATGAGATCCACACAGACCGCTCCTTCGTTCCTCGCCGGAATCGCCACCACACATCCGCCTCGTGGTCCAGCGTCTTGCCCGGGATCGCGTGCCGGACCTTGAGTTCAAGAGTCTCGACGCGGCAATTGGCCGCCAGCACCGACACGATGCTGCGTAAGAGATCCTCGTACTCACTTCCGGGGTTAGCCACCGAGAATCGCCCCCGCAGCAAGCGCCGCTGCAGCCGCATCTTCGCCTTCTTGGACGTGGCGGTAGATGTCCAGGGTGATCGCCACCGACGAATGGCCCAGCCGCTTGGACAGCACCTCAGCAGGCACGCCTGCCCGTAATGCCGCCGTGGCGTAGCTGTGCCGCACCTGATGGACGGTGACCGCCGGCAGGTCAGCCGCTTTGGCGAAGGCCTTCAGCCGGCGCAGCAGGACATCGGGGCGGATGGGACGGCCGATCTCATCGGTGAACACCCGGCCCGAGTCGGTCCACAACTCCCCCGCCGCCAGCCGTTCCTCGAGCTGGGCCCGGCGGTGGTCACGTAACGCGGTGACCGTGACCGGATCAAGGGCGATGGTGCGTTCCCCCGCGTCGGTCTTTGCCGAGTCCTGGTCCACGACGTCAGACCCGACCATCGTCGTGGTGAACCGGACCCGGAGCTGGCCGGCGTCCAGGTCGAGGATTGACCATCGCAGCCCGGCGACCTCTCCCCTGCGCATCCCCGTCGTGGCCAACAACAACATGGCGGCGTACAGCCGATCCTCCCCCGCGGCGTCCAGGAAGGCCCGTAGTTGTGTCGGACCCCACACTGCCTGTTCGCTGCGGGACCGTGCCTGTCGCTGTGTTGGTGGATGGGCCAGGTCTGCCACGTTGCGGATGACGTACCCGCGTTGGGTGGCGTCCTGCAGCGCCTTGCGGATGGTTGTGTGGACGTGGCGGACAGACTTGGGTGCCAACCCCTGCCCGTCCTTGCGCCCCTGCCGCTCCAACCACCGGTACAGCGTGTCGAGATGTTCGGCGGTCAACTGCTGCAGGCGCAGACCGCCGAGGCCCGGTCGGGACCTGCCGTCCTTGGTCGTGGTCGGGATCAGGTGTGTATGCACGTTGACCCGGTAGTTGGACAGTGTGGTCGGCTTGACCGCCAACCCCTCGAGCCACCCGCGCAGGTATGCGCCGACCGTTAGTCGGCTGTGGTCGACGTGGCGGCCCTCCTCGACCCGGCCTAAGGACCTTCGTAGGGCCGTATAGGCGTCCCGCTCCCGTGTGAACCCGCGACGCTTGATCTGCCGCCGGTCGCCGGTGGCGGCGTCGCCAGGACCTTCGTGGACGAACCCCCACCGCCGGCCCTGTTTGATGTCGTAACTGAACACTGATCCGGTCATACGGCCATTGTATGTTGTAGAGGCTTGACGGGTGAGTTACTCGTGTGTAGTTTAGGCGTTGAAGTTCCTCAGGGCTGCTAGCGAAAGGCCGGCAGCAGGTCGCCGACACGGAGACCAACCGGGCGGAGCGGACAACGGTGATGCCCACCGCAACGGAGGGCCCCTCACCCTCGAAGCTTTGGGTTCGGCGCGATGCCGTTCCTTACCCGGCTACAACGGTGTGTGGCGCGATGCCGCAGACTCTCGACAGCATCCAGGCGCGATGCCGGGGCCTTCGAGCACAACCAGGACCCCCAATCGGGAGGTCTGGTTGATGCCCGCTCCCGTGACGCACGCCCAGCCTCCCCCGGTAAAGCCGTAGGAGGCACCGTGGCCACAGCCACCGAGCACGCGCTCACACTCGATACCGCACCCGATATCCTGACCGTTCCGCAGTACGCCGAAATCTTCCAACTCGGCAAAGATCACGTCTACCGGCTCATCCGCCGCGGTGACATCCCCGCAATCAAGGTCGGCGGGGCGATCCGCATCCCGAAGTCCCGCGTCATCGACCAGTTGCAGGCGTCAGCCTGATGCCGGGCAACAGAACGGCCCCGGCGGGGAACCGGGGCCGAACCAAATCCATCACCGCGGACAACGGCACCGCTGATTGTACTGCAACCTTTCGGTTGCGCGATGCAGGTACCGCTCGTGTCCACCAGCGGCAGGAGGTGGCGCTGTGATGCGCAGGATCGAGCTGCAACCCGACAACCC
>JBBSNE010000002.1:0-21293 GCA_038232815.1 Euzebyales bacterium
AGCCAGTCCAGTGTGGTCTGGGCGAACGCGCCGGGTGCAGCTTCATGGACATGGTGTCCCACCGGAATAGTTATGAACTGGCACGCTGGCACCACCCTTGCGACCTCGGCCAGCTTGGCCTGGGGGACGTGACTTGTTGGACCTCCGCCGATGATCAATGTCGTCGCCGTGATCTGGGGCAGGCGTTTCCACCACCGCATGGAAGGATCGTTGACCTCCGCAACGATGGCCGATACGACCGGCCAGTCAAACGGGAGCGCCCCCGCCGGGCGCTCGGGGACGGGCCGAGTCCGCGGGAATGGTGGCGCCACGTCCTCAACCACTAGGCCTGAGATGCGGCTGGGCTGAGCCTGGGCCATCAGGTAGGCCACGACGCCGCCCATCGAGTGACCGACCACGATGACGTTTTCTAGGCCCAAGTAGTCCAAGACACCGATGACGTCATCGCGCATGAGCTCAAAGGAATAGGTCCCGGGCCAACTGCTCGCTCCGTGGCCGCGCAGGTCGAGCGCCACGACATAAAACCGCGTCGTAAACGTCGCTGCGACTTCATCCCAACTGGCAGCCCGCTCACCCAAGGCATGCAGCAGCACCATCGCCGGGCGACCCGGATCCCCAGACAGCTGACAACTGATCTCGATGCCGCTGGCCAACTGAACCTTTCGAACCTTCACCGATACATCCTCTGTGATCGTCCGCCGTGTCGCGGCTGGCACATGAGCTGCAACTACTCGGCGCGGTTGGTGAGAAACTCGGCCACCTGATTCACATACGCGCTGAATCCCTCAACAGCCTCCGCCACCGAGCCCGCGACGATATCCAGATCGATGTCGTCATATTCGTGGACCAGCCGGTTGCGTAGCCCGGTCGAGGGTGCCAGGCGAGCGGCAAGATCAGCTTCGATCAACCCCACTTTCGCAGCCGATGAAAACGTGGCGAAGTAATCGTCAGGTGGCACGCGGCCTTCTGCAACGACCACGTGTGCGTTGACCTTGACTGCCAGATCAACAAGTTGTTGCAAGGCCCGCTCGATGACAAGACGTCGTTCCAGATCTGCATCCAGATCCGCACCTGCCACTGTTCGATGACGTTGCAAAACGTCCAACAGACGCTGCATCTCTCTGAGGCGACGCTGAACCGACTCGGGACGAAGGCCAGGACATGAAGGCGTGTCGTTGGTCGGGTTGTAATTGGCCAGGGCCTCCAACTGCAGGCGTCGAAGCCACTTGCTGTCCCACAGCCGGATCAGTGCGTCTGCGGCCCCCTCCGCAAAGAGACCGTTGGATTGTTGAAAGATCGGCCTGCCGGTGCGGTAGACCTCGCCCCGCGTAACCACTCCCGCAGCCTCCAGGTTCACGATATCCACGCGTTCCATCCCCGTGATCCGGTGCACATCCTCCACCAGCCGGACTACGTCAAGCGTTCCATCATGGGCAAACGCAAGATCGAGGTCCGCCGGGGTGCGGTCGTCGTCCAACACGCTGCCGAATACGATGATCATCTCGATGCCGTGGGCATCCAAGACGGCGTCGGCGTGGCCGCCGGCAACGGCCGCCTTCAGGCGCGACAGCCCGATCCTGGCATCGGCGGTCACCCGTTGGGACCGTTTTCCGACCTCGGTGTCCATCAGCGACGCTTCTTCTTTTTCCGCTTGGGAATCTTCTTGTTCCGGCGCGGCTGGCCGGTGCCGGGACCGCCCTGGCCGGCCATCGACATCGGGGCGCCCGCGTTCATCCCCGCCAGTTGCTCCATCAGGTCGCCGCCGCCGGCACCCAGTCCCCCGCCACCCAGTTCTTTCTGCATCTTCCGCAGCGCCCGCGCCTGGCTGACGGTGCCGCCCCCGCCGCCACCCATGGCGCCCATCATCGGCCCCAGGTTCTTCATCATCTTCTTCATCTCGCCGTAGGAGCGCAGCAGCTCGTTGATCTCCTGCGCCGACCGGCCACACCCCTTCGCGATGCGCTTCTTCCGTTTGCCGTTCAGGATGTCGGGGCGCCGACGCTCATCGGTGGTCATCGATTGGATGATGGCCTCGATCCGTTTCAGATCGTCCTCGTCGACCTCAGCCTGGGCGTCTTTCATGGCCTTGCCCATGCCCGGGATCATTTCCATCAGCTTGCCGATCGGCCCCATCTGGCGAACCGACTGCAACTGGTTCAAGAAGTCCTCAAGGGTGAAGTCGCCGCTGAGCAGCGACTCGGCCAGCTCTTCTTGCTCCCCCTCCTCATAGACCTCTTCGGCCTTCTCGATCAGCGTCAGCACATCGCCCATGCCAAGGATTCGCCCGGCCATGCGGTCGGGGTGGAAGGCTTCGAACTCATCCAGCTTCTCACCGACCGATGCGAACTTGATCGGCCGGGCGGTGACCTCGGCGACGCTCAGTGCCGCCCCGCCACGGGCGTCACCATCCAATTTGGACAGGATCACCCCGGTGAAATCGACGGCTTCCTGGAAGGCCTTGGCGACGGTCACGGCTTCCTGGCCGATCATCGCGTCGATAACGAACAACGTCTCGACCGGGTTCACGGCAGCCTTGATGTCGGCCGCCTGCTGCATCATCTCCTCATCGATGTTGGTCCGCCCGGCAGTGTCGACGATGACCACGCCCGCCCCCAGCCGCTTGGCCTCGGTGATCGCGTTCTGCGCGACCTCGACCGGGTCGCCCTCAAGCTTTGGGGCATAGACCGGGACGCCGACCTTTTCACCCAACACCTGCAACTGTTTGACCGCCGCGGGACGTTGCAGGTCACAGGCGACCATGACGACCTGGCGGCCTTTGGCCTTCAGGTGCTTGGCCAACTTTCCGGCCGCCGTGGTCTTTCCCGCCCCTTGCAGACCGGCCAGCATGATGACCGCGGGTGAGGCCGAACCAAGGTCGAGGGGTGCGGACTGCTCCCCCAGGATGGTGACCAGTTCTTCGTTGACGATCTTGATGATCTGCTGACCGGGGTTCAGCGCCCCCGAGACCTCTTCGCCGATTGCCCGTTGCTTGATGCGGCCGGTGAAGGTCTTGACCACCTTGAAGTTGACATCGGCCTCCAGCAGCGCGAGGCGGATCTCTCGCAGGCCTTCGACGACCTGTTCCTCCGTCAGGCTCTTGGAGCCACGGAAACGGTCGAAAACGGTGTCAAGTCGGTCTTGGAGCGCGTCAAACATGGGACGGAGGAGTGTACCGGCGCCCACGCGGCACCCGCAGGACTAGGCCGTGACTGCTGGCTGCTCTGGGTCGAGTTGGCGCAGCCACTGCCAGCTTGAGGCGACGGCCCGGAAGCCGAGTCGGCCATACCAGTCCTTGGGCCAATCATCGGCGGCGGCAACCAGAAACACGATGTCGGCATCGCCGCACACCTCCAACGCCTTTGCCATCAGTCCATGACCCAGTCCTTGACCTCTGGCCTCACTCAGCACGTGCACGTCCTCAATCTGCGCCATCCGGCCATGCCGATAGACATGACAACCGGCTGAACCATCCTGGGCCAACACCCAGCGCACATGGGTGCGTTCGATCAACCGACGGTCACGGGCGCGCATCTGCTGCTGGATTGTGCGACTGCGACCCCATTCGGTGTCCGCAACGAAGGCTGTCGCGTGCGTCGCCCAGGTGTCGTCGTCGACGACCCCAAACCCCAGCGGTGTAACAGTGGCAGGAACGTGATCGTCGTTGACCATGTACAACAACGGAGCAGCACCCCATCCCCGGTCGTACATGGCCGATGCAAGCGTCCAGGCAACTTCGGCTGCGTACGTGGTGACCTTGCGATGTTCAAGCCCGGCATCCTCGAACAAAGCCTCGATCCGTGGGAACAACTCGATCGCAGCGGTCGGCCGGTTCATCTCAACATGGTTGAGGTCATGGACGTTCGCCAGATCGGAGGACAGTCGGGCGATGCCAAAGGGCAGTCGAACCGTTCGTGTCGCCATGCGGTCGTCAAGGGTCTGGACGACGCGAAGAACTTGGCGGGCCAGTGTGGGGCGGTCGCCGGTCATGAGAGGGTGTGGCTGACCTCGGTGGTCAGCAGACGGGCACGGCCTATCCGGTCCACGGCGAAAGCTCGTTCGTCGTTGCGCAGGTGGCAATAGCCGCGCAACAGGTCGTCGGCGAAGACCCACGGGTCCACAACCCGCTCGGTGGCCTGGCCGCCGCGGGACGAGGCGAAGTACTCAAGCCGGACCTGTCGCTGTTCGGTCAGTGCCCGCTGCAGCAGCGAGCGGATGGCGCGCGGGCCGACCGCCTCTTCCTCGGCGCCCGGGAGGGTCATCTCCTCCGCGGTGACACGGACACCGTGGGCCGAGCTGACCTCTGCGCCAGCGGACTCCAGGGCGGCCTGCACCACCGCCGGTGGCCGGATGCTGACGGCGACAGTGGGGGCCACCGCCCGCAGTGCAGCACCAGGGACAGCCGCCGCCTGGTCCAGGGCTGCCTGAGAGGGGGCGACCACCACGGTTCGCGCCTCCTCGATCAGCAGGGGGGCGTCTTGATCCGGCGCATCGTCTTGGTCGGTGCGATCCGGGGGGTCCCCGGGATCCTGTTGTTCATCCTTCTCACCCGGGGGGGGAAGGTCGAAGGTGAGCGTTGCGTAGCCATGCCTGGCCTCATCCGTGGCGTGGACCAATCCCTCGCTACCGACCATGATCAGCCCGCGTCGTTGCAGCCAGTCCAAAGGCTTGGGCAGACGCCCCCGCCCGGCCCAGCCGCGGCCGACCAGATCCTCCACCGACGCGGCCCCATCGATGGCCACCGTCCGAAACGCACTGGCAGCGTCCCGAGGTGCCCGGCTGACAAGGTCCGCCACCATCCCGGGAGCGGTCAGCCGTTCACGCAGCAACCGCCTGGACGCGTGACCAGCTCCCGAATCGTCCAACCCCAGCAATCCCAGCGCATCGCGCAGTTCCTCGCCGGTCAGCTGGTCGATGGACGGCACGGCTCTGGATCCCTAGGCCTCGTCGTCTGTGTACTCTGCGAGCTCGGCGTCGTCTGCGAACTCTTTGAGTTCCGCGTCGTCTATGAACTCGACGTCTTGGACCACGTCGGCGAACAACGCATCGATGAACGCGTCGGGGTCGAACTCGGCCAGGTCGTCGATGCCCTCGCCCAATCCGACCAGTTTCACCGGGATGTCCAGGGCGCGTTGAATCGCGATGACGATGCCGCCCTTGGCAGTGCCATCCAGCTTGGTCAGCACCACACCGCTGACGTCGACGGCGTCAGTGAAGGCCTGGGCCTGGGACAGACCGTTTTGGCCCGTTGTGGCGTCGATCACCAACAACACCTCATCGGTGTGGCCGGATTCTCGCTCCACCACCCGTTTGACCTTGGACAGCTCGGCCATCAACTCCTTTTTGTTCTGCAGTCGACCGGCGGTGTCGATCATCAACAGGTCCGCCCCAGCCGCGCTGGCGGCCTTCCACCCGTCGAATGCCACGGCGGCAGGATCCGCCCCTTCGTCCTGTTGGACCACCCTGGCGCCGGACCGCTCGCCCCAGATCTGCAGTTGCTCGCTGGCGGCGGCGCGGAAGGTGTCCGCCGCCGCTAGCACCACCGTGTCACCGTCGTCAGTGTGGCGTTTGGCCAATTTGCCGATCGACGTGGTCTTGCCGGTCCCGTTGACCCCGGTGAACAACCACACGGTGGTGCCATCGTCGCGCCGGGACATCGAGCGGTCGGCGACTGACAACTCCAGCCGCAAGATTTCCTTCAGCAACGCCAGAGCGGTTTCCCCATCGGTGATCCCCTCGGCTTCGACCCGTTGCCGTAGGCCCGCGACCAATTCCATGGTTGCCTCAACCCCGACGTCGGCGGCGATCAGGGAATCCTCAAGCTCTTCCCAGGCATCCTCGTCCAAACCCTGACTGAAGATGCCACGCAGATTGGCGCCCAGCGCGCCGGAGGCCTTGGACAGCCGCAGCTTGAACCGTTGGACCGCGCTGAGCGCTTCTTCGCCCAGAATTTCGTCCTCGACCAGCAGGTCAGGACCACCGGGATAGGGGTCGACACTGGTGTCTGGTCGGGGGGCATCGATGACCACGGTAGAGCCGGTCTGCGTCACCGTGCCGTCTGAGGAGTCCCCGTCGAACGAGCCTGTAAGCGGGGGCCGATTTGACGATTTCGATCCGCGTGAGCGACCTACGAATAGTCCGCCGAGGACCAGTAGGACGACGACCAGGACGACCGCAACAATGATGAGTTCCATGACGATGCGCAGGCTACCTGCACGGTGAGACGTGATGGCTGGGTATCGGCGCGTTGTCGCGAGTTAGTCTGATCCCGCGAGGGACGTCCGGCAGGTCGACCACAGGATGTCATCAACGCAGGCCAGGGGCGCGGGTACCCACACATTGACCGGAGTGACGACGGCATCGGAAGTCGTTTTTGGTCAATCTGTTCGGAAATCAGGAGGCCTTGCGGACCAGTCCAGAGTCGTTCAATTCCCGGCTGACGACCTTTGACACCCCGTCGGATCCCATCGACACCCCATAGATGGTGTCGGCGACCTCCATGGTGCGTCGTTGATGACTGACGATGATCCACTGGCTGTCGCCACGGAAGTATCTGAGCACATCCAAGAAGCGTCTGAGGTTGGCGTCATCAAGTGCTGCTTCCACCTCATCCAGGACATAGAACGGTGAGGGACGGGCTGCAAAGATTGCAAACAGCACGGCCAGGGCGGTGAGCGAACGCTCCCCCCCGCTCAACAACGACAACCGCTTGACTTTCTTGCCAGGCGGGCGGGCTTCGACCTCCACCCCTGAGGCCAGCAGGTCGTCCGGATCGGTCAGAAGCAGTTTGCCGGTCCCCCCGGGGAACAGCATGGGGAAGATACGTTCGAAATGTGCCGCCACATCAGCAAACGCGGCGGCAAAAACGGCTTCGATACGGTTGTCCACCGCAGCCACGACCTGCAGCAGGTCACGTTTGGACGACCGCAGATCATCCAATTGTGTGGACATGAAGGCGTGGCGTTCTCGCAGCGCGTCCAGTTCGTCCAACGCCAAAGGATTGACGGTGCCCAACAGGCCGATCTTTTTTGCCAGGGTGCTTTCGATTTCAGCCAGCTCCAGGTCGCGCTGTTCGCCCCCCGCCAGCAACTCATCGCCTCGTTCGGCAAGGACGGCCTCACCGTCGTCAACGTCCAACTCAGCCAAGCGGGTTCGCAGACCGTCCAACTGCAATTTCAATTCCTGCCGGACCAACTCATCGCGGTGGCGGTTGTCGCGAAGAAGGGTCCGCTGCTCTTCCAATTCCGCCAATTTGGCACGGACAACACCCAATCGGCGCTGCTGATCCGCCCGGGCCTCCTCTGACTGATCACGGTCTTTTGCCGCGGCACTCCGTGACGTCTGGGCAGTGACCAGCACCCGCCGCGCCACCGCTTCCAGCCGATCGCACACCGCTATGGCCGCCAGGCGTGCGGTGTGACGCTGTTGACGTTGGGCCAGTTGCTGTTGCACCCGATCGGCTTCGCTCAACAACTCCGCGATCTTCCGCCGTAGTTCGGCTGCACGCTGTTCTGCCGTTGAAGCAGTCAACCGGGCCTGCACCTCGACCTCCCGCGCCTCCGCCAAGCGGTCTTCCAGACGCTCTGCAACCAGATCCCCGGCCTCGCCCACCGCTTCGACCCCCTCAGCGGCAGGTGTCAGGGCAGGTGCCGGCTGAGGCCCACGGTCCTCCAACACCCGCAGTCGCTGCTTCGTCTCAGCCGTCTGTACCACAAGCTGGTCGTGATGCTGTTGCACACGGTGCTTCTCAGACCGGCACCGATCGAGTTCTTTACCCAGACGGCCCATCCGCTGTGCTGCGGCGGTGATCATCGCGTCGGATTCATGCACGGCTGCCTGTGCAGCCTCCAGTTCGCTACGCAGCCCCATCACCTCCTGGTCCGCGTGGGTGACCGCGCGTCTGGCCTCCGTCAACCCGTGGGCGACCTCCAGCGCCTGTGCATGGGCTGCTTCGGCGGCTGCGCGGGCCAACACGGCCGTCCGACCGGCGGCAGCTCCCCCGGCATGTCCCCGAGCGCCCGCCATCTCCCCTGCGGCGGTGACGAAGACCAGTTGGGGATGCCGCTGAGCCAATGACACAGCCGTCGACAGGTCATCACACAGATAGGTGCCACCGAGCGCGATCGCGAGGGCGGTGCCGACGCCATGCGGACCGTCGACCACCTCGGACAGAGGGCGGACGCCGGGGATGTCCAATCCTTCAAGGGAGGTGTTGGCCACCGGATCACGTGTGTCGGCGACCAACAATATGACTCTGCCCGCGTCCGCGTCCGCAACGAACCCCAGTGCTGATTCTGCCGCTTTTGGACTGTGGACGACCAGCGCGTCGGCCAGTGGTCCCAACGCAGCCGACACGGCGGCCGCGTACCCATCGACGACTGAGATCATGGCGGCCAGCGGACCGCTGATCCCCTCCAGACGTCCGCTTTCCTGAGCAGCGACGACAGCCCTTGCCCCCTCCCCGGTGTCGGCGCTGGCCGCGAACAACGCATCCGCTCGTGCCTCCAACGACGCCCGCTCACGTTCCATGCGGCGTTCACTGCTCAAGGCGTCATCCGCAACCTGTTGGGCAGCACTCAGACGTTCCTTGAGATGACCCAGGTGTGCCAGCAGTTCAGAACTGCTGGCATCCAGGCGTTGGATCTCAAGGTTCAGGGTGTCGGCGTCACCACTCAGTTCGGCCTCACGATCAACCTGTGCCTGCAGCTGGCTGGACACGCGTCCCTGCTCCGCACTTGCCTGGGCAAGCGATCCCCGCAGCCTGTCGATTTCGCCCTCCCAGCGAATGTGGGACTCTCGCGCTTCGACCTGCCGGCGCGCTTCAGCCGCAGCAGCCTGCTGGTGGGCTCGTCGAGCTTGCTCGGCTGACCGGGTCGCCTCGGTCGCATCTGTCAAGGCCCCAGTTGTGGCCCGCACCTGTTGAAGCATGGCCTCAAGGTCGGCCGTCGCCTGGCTGGCTTCGTCCCGTAGTTCCGCGGGCGGACGTCCCGCGATGGGTTCTTCCGCGGCCTCAGCCAGCCCGTTGCGACGCTCAATGATGCGTTCGACCAGACCCGATGCCCGTTCGACGACGTTGGCCAAGGCGAAGTGGGTTTCCGTCGCGGCCCGAACGGCAGGAGTCAACTGTTGCAAGCGGTCACCTATGTGACGCTCGAGTTGTCGGTGGGTGCCGACGACGCCGTCCAGTTCAGCCACGCGTCTGTCGGAGTCGGCACGATCGACCAGTTCGCTGTTCCACCGCTTGAACAGGTCCGCGAACTCGCGCAGGGCCCGGTCACGCCGAACGGTCGACAGATCCGCCGACAGATCCCGATGTTTTTGCGCCGCTTCCGCCTGCCGCTCCAACGGGCGAAGTTGGCGACGCATCTCGCCCAGGACATCGACAAGACGTTCCAGATGCCCCTCCATCTGGGTCAACTTGCGAAGAGCCCGCTCTTTGCGCCGGCGGTGCTTCAGTATCCCCGCTGCCTCTTCGATGAACGCCCGTCGCTCCTCCGGCCGGGCGTTCAACACCGCGTCGATGCGTCCTTGACCGACGATGGTGTGGGTCTGACGTCCCAGACCTGTGTCGCTCAACAATTCGGCGACGTCCAGTTGCCGGCATTCTGTCGCGTTGATCGAATAGGTGTTCTCGCCGTTGGCGAACATCGCCCTGCCAACGGTCACCTCGCTGAACTCGATCGGGAGCGACCCGTCGGCGTTGTCGATCGTGATCTGCACCGCTGAACGTCCCATGGCCTTCCGGCCACCAGCCCCCGCGAAGATCACATCTGCCATCTGGCCCCCGCGAAGGTCTTTCGCGCTGCGGGTCCCCATCGACCAGGTCAGCGCATCGACGATGTTGGACTTACCGGAACCGTTGGGTCCGACGATGACGGTGATCCCCGGCCTGAAGTCAAGCTGGGTGGCGTCAGCGAAGGACTTGAATCCTCGTAGCCGGAGGGACTTCAGATACACAGTGGCGAGATGCTACAACGACAAAGCCCCTGACCCGGGGAGGCCAGGGGCTTCGGCTCGTCAGGTCAAAGTGGTCAGACCGAACTCGTTGCCAGTTCTTCCGTGGCGGACTTCACCGGGTCGTGCAATTCGCGCAGCACGGCGTTCTCGGCACGCAGTTCGGCGTTTTCCGCATGCAATTCCGCGACCTTGCTCCGTAGCGATGTGATCTCGGCCAACAATTTGTGGGGGGCGCTGTCCCACGAACCGATAAGTGCCTTCATTGCAAAACTCCTCTGAACGGATGGAAAAAGGGGGATGAGAATGGGTGGTTGGCCGTGACCAGCGGTCATCTGGCACAGACCAGTCGCTTGTGGACAGTAGCTCGGAGTTCGGCTCCACTCACGGCTACCGTTCAACAGCGCACTATACGCTGCGCAACACCGTAGTAACAAGGGCCCGATAGGTCGATTTGCATGTCACGCACCAGCACAGTCCTTGCCGGCATGGGCGGCTTGGCGCTAGGAACGGGAATTTTGACCGTCTTGACGGGCAGATCCCGCCCCTCCCTGGAGAGTTTGAAGACGTTGGATCCCCCGGCGGGCCTGCCCCCCGCCCACATCGTGGCTCTCCCTGGGCGCGGCGAAATTTTTTATCGCGATCAGCCCGCACCCAGCCCTGACGCACCCACAGTGGTGTTGTTGCACGGTTGGATGGCCACGGCCGATCTGAACTGGTTCACGGTGTATCGACCCCTGGGATCCTTTGCTCGCATCATCGCACCGGACCATCGAGGGCATGGACGGGCGGTCAGGCACAGTCAGCCGTTCCGGTTGAGCGATGTGGCCGATGATGTCGCGGAGTTGCTCCACCATCTTGACACCGGCCCTGTGATCATCGTGGGCTTCTCGATGGGCGGACCGGTCGCACAACTGTTGTGGCAGCGGCATCCCGACCTTGTTGCCGGGGTGGTGATGTGCTCCACCGCCGCCCACTTCGCGTTCGGTCCCCTGCTGGGGGCGCACTGGCGCCTGATGTCGTTGTATCAGCTTGGTTCTCGCCTGCTCCCACGCCTGTGGCTGGAGCGGGCCCTGTTGGCCCAGATGACCGGCGTGCTACCCGTCCGGCTGGTGCAAAGCGTCGGTCCGGATGTCGCGCACATGGAGCCGCTGCTCCCATGGATTGTGGGCGAGATCGCGCGCGGTGACGTCGAGGATGTGTCCGAAGCGGGTCGTGAGTTGGGACGCTTCGACTCTCGGGGCTGGGTGGGGGGCATGGACAGGCCGGCAGCGGTGCTGGTGACCACGCACGATCGTCTGATACCCCCGTCCTCACAGCTGGAACTGGCGGGCCTGTTGCCCGACGCGTTGGTGCTGGAGGTACAGGCGGACCACGATGCGGCTGCTGCGGTTCCCGATGAGTTCGCCGCCGCGCTGATCGCTGCCGTCAGATTCGTGTGGGATCGCTGTGCGGACGTCTGAAGCTTTTGATACCGGTGCTGGCGGTGTCAGCCACCGTCTGGGGCGGGCGGCCGGGCGCTGGTGGTCACGATCAGGGCGCACGGCCACCCGTCAGGCGCGCCAGAACTCGTCCACGGTCCGCGCCTACCTGTGGTTCACGGGCTACATGTGGATCGGCCTGGTGTTGAGTGTCACCGCCACCCGTGTCACCGGTGACACGTCACCCTTGACGACCGCCGTTGCCATAGGTGGTGGCGTGGTGTTGGGCGCGTGGCAGGCCCGTCACCAGATTCATCGCCGCAGCCGCCCCCAGACTGGACCGCCACGCCACATCGGCCTTGCCATGGGTTTGTGGCTGGCCGCGGTGACGGTCACGGC
This sequence comes from Euzebyales bacterium, assembly GCA_038232815.1. Classification (GTDB taxonomy): domain Bacteria; phylum Actinomycetota; class Nitriliruptoria; order Euzebyales; family Euzebyaceae; genus Euzebya. Next base: position 11,772 of record JBBSNE010000002.1, read on the forward strand.
GCTGATCGTCGGGTGAAGATCAGGTTTGTGTCCGGGGCGAGTAATAGCTGTAGATGCCCTTGCGGATCTTGTCGTATTCGATGATGGCTCGCGACCGCGCGTCGGGTTGACCTTCTCGACCGTAGATCTTCAGGTGACTGACTTCCTCAAAGGGCATGAACCCGCCGGCGCCGTCGGCGGGGGCTTTGTCGACCCCACCCTGCTTGATGGCCTCATAGATCACTTCGAGAATCGAACGGTGTAGGCGCCGGACTTCTTGACTCGACAGCGTCGCAGACCCGCGATCGGGGGCAAGGCCTGCCTCGAACAAGATTTCGTCGCTGTAGACATCGCCCAGGCCGATCACGAAACTGTCGTCGCGCATCACTGCTTTGAGGATGTCGTCGCGGTCGGCGAGTGCTTTGGCGAAGACCGGCCATGGGATCGGCTCGGCCAAGGGGTCCATGCCCAGACCTTGCAATTCGTCCAGGTCATCCACCTGTTCGGTCTCGATGACGAACAGTTCGCCGTCCGGGGCCTCGTCGTGGTAGTGCAGCGATCCACCGGTGGTGAACGTCATCGTCATGCGGGTGAGGGCACCGCGCTCTGCGTTCGCGGTCTCCTTGGTCATCCTGGTCCGCTGGCCGGGTATGACCGCCAGCGTCAACCCCTCATCCAGCCCGAACAGCAACACCTTGCCGCGGCGCTGGAGCTCGGTGATCTTGTGGTCTGACAGGGTGGAGGCGAAGTCCTTGATCGTGCCGTGACGTTTGACCAGTTCCGCCGGCGACAACCACACGTCTTTGATCTTCTTGCCGACGACCTCCTTCTCAAGGTCGCGCTTCAGGACTTCGACCTCTGGTAACTGCGTCACGGACGTTCCTTCATCGGTGTGGTCAACACGGGTGCGACGACGGGATCATCGGAAATGCCCGTCTTGGCGCGCACCTGCTTGTCAAGGCGGGCTTTCAACGTCACAAAGGCTTCGCGTGCCGCGTGTTGCTCGGCCTCTTTCTTGCTCCGCCCCGTCCCCACACCCAACGTCTCGGTGCCTATCACTGCTTCGGCGGTGAACACCTTGGCATGATCCGGACCGGTGTCGGTCAGGTTGTACAACGGCAGGACCGACAAGGATCCGGCGGTCAGTTCTTGCAGCGATGTCTTGTAGTCCAACGACTCGCGGCGCAGGATGATGTCGTCCAACAGGTCGCTGAACAGATGTAGGACGACGCTTGTGGCCGCCGGTATCCCGGCGTCCACGTACACCGCACCGAGGATGGCTTCCATGGTGTCGGCCAAAATCGAATCCTTGCGACGCCCGCCGGACTGCTCCTCCCCCACCCCCAGTCGGACCGCATCGCCAACCCCGCTTTGCCTCGCAATCTCCGCCAGGCTCAGGGTATTGACCGCTGCGGCACGAACCTTGGCCAACCGGCCCTCCGCACTGTCGGGCAGGCGGTTGAAGATCGTATCGGTGACCACCAGGCCCAAGACCGCATCGCCCAAGAACTCAAGTCGTTCGTTGTTGCTGATTCCCCCCGCTTCAAAAGCATAACTACGGTGCGTCAGCGCGCGGCGCAACAGCTCGAGGTCTTCGAAGCGATGGTCCAAAACGCCCTCGAGGGTCGATTCGATGTCGCTACGAACGGTGTGCGACGCAACCTCCTCATCGGTCGTGGTCATCGACGTTCCTTCAACACGCGGTGGACCCGCGTGCATCAATGCATGGTGGCCCCCAGGCCTCACGCGGGGCTAGCCCTGGGGTTCGAGCACCTGACGACCGCGATACATACCACACGTGGTACACGCGGTGTGTGGGCGCACCGGACTGTGGCACTGACTGCACTTGGTAACGGTTGGTGCAGTCGTCTTCATCCACTGCGCTTTGCGGTGGCGGGTGCGGCTACGTGATTTCTTTCGCTTCGGAACGGCCATGACGTATTGCTCCTGTGATCAGGGATTGAGATTGAGATTTGACAAGGCTGACCAACGGTCATCGACATCGTCATCGGCACAATCGCAACTCTTGTGGTTGAGGTTGCAGCCGCATGTCGGGCACAGCCCGGCACAGTCGGCGTCGCACTTGGGTGCTGCCGGGGTCGACTCCGCCAACGAGTCGCGCACCAGCGCCTCGACATCGATCAGCGCATCGTTGATCTGATACCCCGGTTCCACAACGGCGTCCTCGGCGGCCGCAGAGGATTCGCTGTACAACTCAGCGACATCTGATGTGATCGTCACCGGCGCGATCTGCTCCAGACAGCTGGCGCACTGCTGGGTCGCCTGCACGCTGAGGATGCCCCGCAGCAAGACGCCGTCGACAAGCGCTTCCAGCACCCCTTCGATCGAGACCGGACCAGCAAAGGTGGTCAGTGGGACGCTGAAGCCATCCGGCACGGGCACGTCGATGTCGGCCTGGCGCGACGCGCCAGGCCGATCAATAAGACTGCTGACATCCAGGCGTGTGGATGGCAGATCGTGCAGGTCATTCGACATGAGGAGGTGCCGTTTCGCGATCCGACGGCAGCGGAGACGTGGGGAGGGCACACTGAATCCCGAGCACCCAGGCAGGTCGGCCACCCTAGCGCGCAGGGGCCGGACCGGCCATTCGACCAAGCCCGCTGGGCGTCGTTACAGCTCCTCAGCATGGTCAAAGACTTGAGCCGGCCGGGGTTGGCCCTGCGTCGAGCGCTCCCGTGCGTCCGCATCCATCGGCGGTTGCAGATCGTCATCGACGTCGCGCTGGACCGGCAGGCCGGCCGGCAGCGTCGCATCTTCACCCAGATCCTGTAGCTCCGGAGACGCCTGCCGTCCCCGTAATCGATCCCGCCCACGGCTGACGGTGGCGAGGGTCTTTTGGAGGACGGCTTCGAAATCGCCCAGTTTGCCGTCGACGAAGTCCTCGGACTCGTGACGGATCTTACGCCCCTCCTCACTGGCACGATCCACAATGCGCTGCGCCTCCCGCTGGGCCTCCCGCACGATCTCGGTCTCGCCCAGCATTCGGTCGCGCTCCAGGTGACCGTCGGCCACGACCTGCTCGGCGTCGCGGGCTGCCTGAGCCAACAACTCGTCCCGCTCCTTCAAAACCCACCGCGCCTGACGGATCTCCTCAGGCAGGGCCGAGCGGATTGCCTGCGAGGCCCGCTCCAGTTCCTCCTTGTTCACCATGACCGATGCCGACAGGGGCACGGGCCGGGCCTCGGCCAATTGATGGTCCAAGGCGTTTAACGCGGTATCCAGATCCATGCCTCTAGCCTGCCTCGTCAGCGGCGTACTTGTCGGCTAGCCGTTTGGCCACTATCTCGGGAACGAAGTCGCTGACGTCCCCACCGAAGCGGGCCACCTCTTTGACCAAGGACGATGATAGAAACGAGTGTTCGGGGTTGGCGGACAAAAACATCGTTTCGATACTGCCGATCGATCGGTTCATCTGGGCCATTTGCAGTTCGTACTCGAAGTCGCTGACCGCGCGGAGGCCCTTGACGATGACGTCCGCCCCGTGATCAGCCGCAAATTCGACCAAGAGACCTTTGAACACCGCCAGTTCCACGTTGTGCAGATCGGCGGTCACTTCTTCCAACATGGCCAAACGGTCGTCCAGATCGAACAGGCCGGCCCGCTTCGACACGTTGCGCATACAGGCCACGGTGACGTGATCAAAGGTCGTGCTGGCTCGGCGGATCACGTCAAGGTGCCCGTGTGTGACGGGATCAAACGATCCGGGGCAGACAGCGTGGACGGTCATGGCGTGGGGGCTCCCTCAGCCGCGTTCTGGTTGGGGTGGTGGGTGAAGTATCGCAGAAGGGTGTCACCGTAGGCGCGGTCGTGATCATGAGACAAAAACGTCGGCACGTCTTCCTCACGCCGTCTGTCTCGTTCCAGGATCACACGCGCGCCGGGTTGCAGGGCCTGCGCCGTGATCAGCTGCGCCAGGTCTGCTGCAAGAACACTCAGGCCGATCGCGTAGGGGGCATCCACAAAGACCACATCGAAGGGTCCGCCAAGCGGCTGACGACAGAAGGCCTGGACCGTCGATGCGACGACGGTGGCCGTCGCCTCGACAGCCGCGGTCCGCAAGTTGTCACGGATCAGCGCCACCGCTTGTCGGTTGTGTTCCACCAACACCGCTGCGGCTGCACCCCGGGACAGCGCTTCGATGCCCAACCCCCCGCTGCCGGCGAACAGATCCAGCACAACCAAGCCGCCGACATCACCGAGGGAGGAGAACAGGGCCTCTTTCACCCGGTCAGCGGTGGGTCGGGTGTGGTCCCCCCGGAGGGTTTGCAGACGGCGTCCCCCGGCTGAACCCGCGATCACCCGGGGCATGCCAATCCTTCTGGCGGTCCGCCGGTCATCCAGCCTCCAGGGCCACCAGATCGTCCGGGTGATAGCGGCGGGCCAACTCCTGATTCAGCAGCGCATGGGCACCGAGGCCCTGGTCACCGGACAGCAACATCCGGGCGTCGTCGCGCGTCACGCCCACCACGTCGACATCGCGGACCAACGACGCGATCCGTAGATCGGTTTCTCCGGTCTGGGCGGTGTCGAACAACTTGCCCTCCCGCCGCAACTGCAGATCGATCTCGGCCAACTCAAACCCGTCCTCGGACGTGGCCAGGGCTGAAAGACGAGGGTTTTCCTGCGGTTCGGCACTGAACAGCACGCAATAGTTCGTCGGATGCCCGCGGTACAGCCGCCCCCGTAGTTGGTGCAGTTGTGAGATGCCGAACCGGTGGGCGTCCTCGATGATCATGACCGATGCCTGATCGACGCTCACCCCCACCTCGATCACCGTGGTGGCGACCAGCAACGGGACGGTGCCGTCGCGAAAGGCGGCCATCACCGCATCCCGGTCCTCAGCAGTCATCCGCCCGTGCATCAGTCCGACCTCGTAACCGGCGAACGGCCCCTCTGCCAGTTGTTCGTGCAGCACCGTGGCGGCATTCAGGCCCTCCAGTGCTTCGGATTCCTCGATCAGCGGGCACACCACGTAGGCACGTCTGCCGGCATCCAGTTCACCGCGTACGAAGTCATACAGCCCCTGGCGTCGGGGGGAATCGCTGGCGATGACCTGCGTCCGCACCGTGATGGTCCCAGCCCCGGGACGATTGCGCAAGACGGTGACGTCCAGGTCGCCATAGATCGTCAGCGCCAGCGAGCGGGGTATCGGCGTGGCGGTCATCACCAGCACGTCGGGGGTGATGCCGTCAGGACGTTTGCCGGCCAACGCCAGACGGTGTCCCACACCGAAGCGGTGCTGTTCGTCGACGACGACGACCCCGAGGTCGGCAAACATGACGTTGTCCTCAAGGATCGCATGGGTGCCGATAAGCAGGTCACATTCGCCGGTCAGGGTTTCGGCCAACACCTGGGCACGTTGCGACTTGGTCAGGTTGGACGTCAGCAACCGGAGCCTCGGGGGGCGGCCCAGGTGGGGGATCATGACCTTGGTCAACAGCTCGCCGAACGTGACCAGGTGTTGCTCGGCAAGCACGGTGGTCGGCGCCATGAGTACCGCCTGCCGTCCTCGGTCGACCGCCCGCAACATGGCGTGGGCGGCGACGAGGGTTTTGCCCGTTCCCACGTCCCCCTGGATCAGTCGATGCATCGGGCGCTCGATGGCCAGATCCGCGTCGATCTGGGCGAAGGCCTGTTCTTGGTCCGCCGTCGGCTGAAACGGCAGGCTGTTGCGAAACGCGTCGACCGCCCCCATCGCCACCGCGCTGTTGTCCAGGCCTTGGGCATCACGTTCGAGGTCCAGTCGGCGCCCCTGCAGGGTCAGTTGCAGCCCCAGCAGTTCGTCATAGACCAGTCGCTCGCGTGCAGCGGCAAGGTCTGCGCCGTCGGGCGGCAGGTGGATGGTGCGAAGCGCCCAGTCCAACCGGGCCAGCCCGCGCTGCTGACGTAGGTGCTCGGGAAGGTGGTCAGCGACGGGGGGCAAAAGCTCCAAAGCGGTCTGGACCAGCCTGGCGATACGGGGGGAGGAAAGACGTTCGGTCGCCCGGTAGACCGGTTGCAGGGGGTTGTCCACCAACGGGTCGTCAGGAGTGTCGTCCTGCCCCGGCCCGGCATCCAGGCCGACCATCTTCGGGCCCTTCAACTGCAGTTCCCCACGGTAGCTGTCGACGGTGCCCGACACGGCCACCTGGCTGCCCTCACCGTGACGGCCCGGCAGCCAAGGCTGGTTGAAGAACGAGACGGTGATGCGGCCCCGATCGGCATCGCGCAGCGTCGCTTTTTCGATGGTGAGACGCTTTTTTCCACGTCCACGACCCCGCGGTTGGATCCGTTGCCAGCGGATGATCGTGCCGACCACGGTGGCTGGCTCACCCACCGTCAGGTCGGCGATGGCCTGCTGTTCGCCCAGATCCTTGTAGGCATCCTGTCGGGGCAGGTACCACACCAGATCCCTCACGGTTGTGACCTGGAAGGGGTCAGCGGCCAAGACAGCCGCAAGGCGGGTTGTCACGCCGGGGACGTCGGTGACCGGATCGTCGACGGTCAGGTTCACGCCTGCGCGCCTTGTGGTGCCTGCACAACTCCCGTCGTGGTGGCTTGACCGGTTTCGGAGGAGTCGTTGCTGGTCCGGCGCCGCCAGCCATGATCCACGGGGCCGATGCCCGAGCCGATCCGGATGCCATGTTCAATCGCTCCGGTGATGTAGCTCTTCGCCTCGTTGACCGCGGTGGGCACGTTCATGCCTTTGGCAAGGTAGGCGGCGATGGCCGACGACAGGGTGCAGCCGGTGCCGTGGGTGTCAGAGGAGTCACACCGGACCGCGCGGATCTCAAAGGTCTGCTGCCCGTCGTACAGCAGGTCGACCGCGTCGGCGTTGTCGGGCAGATGGCCGCCTTTCACCAACACCCACGCGGGTCCCAGCGCATGCATGGCTTGGGCTGCGCGTGGCAGATCTGCGACGGTCTGGACGACCACCCCGGTCAGCAGCTCGACTTCCCCCAGATTCGGGGTGACGACGGTCGCGTGGGGTAGCAACACATCGCGTAGCGTGTCGACCGCATCGGCGGCCAACAGCGAATCACCGTGTTTGCTCGCGGCCACCGGATCGACCACGACATTGGGCAGGTCATGACGCCCAATGCCCTCGGCGACGGTATGGATCAGTTCAGCGGTTGCCAGCATCCCGGTCTTGGTCGCCAGGGGTCGCAGGTCGTCGGCAACCGCATCAAGCTGGGCGGCGACGAACGGGGTGGGAACGGTGTGAACGTCATGCACCCCGACGGTGTTTTGTGCGGTCAACGCGACGATGACGCTGGTGCCGAACACATCCAGTTCTTGGAAGGTCTTCAGATCCGCCTGAATGCCCGCCCCACCACCGGAATCCGACCCGGCGATGGTCAGCGCGACGGGTGGTCCGTGACGATCACTCATGGTTTACAACCTACCCGGGGGGTGTGACACAACGGGCGCACGTACTTCCAACGGCCGGCCCCCCGAACCCGGCCGTCACGCGAACCCGGCCGTTCCGCGAACCCGGCCGACCCCTTGAAAGTGACTCCGGTGGGGTGGTCACAGCCGTGCGGCGCTGTCACCACCGAGGTGAAGTAGGAGTTCAGCCGCCCAGTGGGTCGTCCGGCCGAGTCATATGTGGGCAGTACCAAGTCACTTTCGAGGAAATCTCAGTCGGGACGGCAACGTAGGATGAACGCAGACGAGCGATATAGACCGACGCCTCCCCGCGGTATTGGAGAGATTGACATGGCGACCCACGACACCATCAACCCGGCCACCGGCGAGGTCATCAAGACCTACACCCTGCATACGGACCAGGAGGCGTCGGACATCGTCGATGCCAGCCACACCGCCTTCCAGCAGTGGCGCAGCACCGAGGTCAAGTCCAGGGCCGACATCGTCAGCCGGATCGGTGATCTGCTGCGCGAACGCAGCGACGATCTGGCCACCCTGATGGCCACCGAAATGGGCAAAACGCGCAAGCAGGCCGCCCAAGAGGTGCAGTTGTGCGCCGCGATCTGTGACTACACCGCAGAGAACGCCGCTGACATGCTGGCTGACGAAGAGCGAACGCTTCGGGGCGGCCGGGCGGTGATCAGCCACCAGCCCATCGGGGTCATCCTGGGCATCCAGCCGTGGAACTTCCCCGTCTACCAGGCCCTGCGCTACAGCGTCCCGCAACTGGCCGCCGGCAACACGGTGCTGCTGAAGCACGCCAGCAACGTCTGGGGAACGGCTTTGGAACTGGAAAAGCTGTACCACGACGCGGGGGTCCCGGATGATGCCTTCCGGGTGCTGCTGCTGGATGACGAGCAGACCTCGGACCTGATCGGACACGAACACGTCCGCGGGGTCACCCTGACCGGCAGTCCCCGTGCCGGGGCGGCCGTCGCCGGCAAAGCGGCGGAGCATCTGAAGAAGACGGTGCTTGAGCTGGGCAGCAACGATGCCTACCTGATCCTGTCCGACGCCGACATCGACCTGGCCGTCAAGATGTGCGTCATGGGGCGCACCTACAACAACGGCGAGACCTGCGTGGCCGCGAAGCGCTTCGTCGTCAACGAGAACGTCTATGACCAGTTCCGCGATGCCTTCGTGGAGGGGATGAAGCGCCAGACCACCGGGGACCCCTTGGACGACGGCACCAAGATGGGGCCGATCGCGCGCGAAGATCTTCGGGAGGGGCTGCACCGCCAGGTCACCGAGTCCATCGACAAGGGCGCCACAGCCACCATCGGTGGTGAACTGCCCGGCGGCGACGGGTTCTTTTATCCGGCGACGGTGCTCGAGGACGTGGCCCCGGGCATGCCCGCCTATGACGAGGAGTTGTTCGGGCCCGTCGCATCGCTGATCAAGGTGTCGAGTGACGAGGAGGCGATGCAGGTCGCCAACGACTCACGCTTCGGCTTGGGCGGCGGCATCTTCAGCCAGGACGAGGAGCGCGCAGTCGAGCTGGCCCGCACCCAGTTCGACACCGGCATGGTCAACATCAACGGCTACAACCTGGCCCAACCCAACTTGCCATTCGGCGGGGTCAAGGATTCGGGTTACGGCCGCGAGCACGGCGGCTACGGGATCAAGGAGTTCGTGAACACCAAGAGCCTGATGATCGCTCAGCGTTAGACCGACCGGTGTACCGTCGCGGGCGTGATGACCGAAATTGACGCCGGCCGGCTGTACGCCGGGGCACGTGAGTCGATCAGCGACCTGGTCCGTTCGTTGAGCCAAGGTCGCCTGGCCGCCCCGGTACCCGCCCAACCGGGGTTGACGGTCCACGACGTCATCTCGCATCTGGCAGGGGTGGCCACCGATGCGGTGAACACGGTCGACGACGGCCCGTCAGGGGATGCAGCCGCCCGGCACGTTGCCGACCGATCCGACACCCCGACGTCGGTGGTGCTGCGCGAGTGGGAACGGTCGTCATCACAGTTCGAGGTGCTATTGACCAAGGGCGGTCAACGGCTACCTGCAGAGGTGCTTGACGTGATCACCTGTGAACACGACATACGTGGTGCCGTCGGGATGCCCGGCAGCCGCGAGGACGACCCCCTCCGGGCGGCGGCCTCGTTG
>JBBSNE010000003.1:0-20730 GCA_038232815.1 Euzebyales bacterium
CGACGAATTCGCAGCCGATGTAAAGGCGTTGATCGACGGCAGCCTGCCCGATCCACACCGGTTGTTGGGGTACCACCAGCAGGGGGACGCGTGGGTCGTTCGCGCCTGGCGGCCGGGCGCATCCAAGGTGGCCTATCTGGCCCAGGCCGACGCCGAACCGGTTGTCTGTGAGGAGCAGGAACCCGGCCTGTTTGCGGTGCAGGTCACGACCCAGCCCCAAGTCGGCACCTACCGGCTGCGGGTCACCTACCCAGAGGCCGACAACGACGACGGGGGCAGCTACGACCTTGTCGATCCCTACAGTTTTGCGCCGACGATGGGAGAGGTTGATCAGCATCTGTTGACCGAGGGCCGTCATGAACAGGCCTGGAACGTCATGGGGGCCAACCGCCGCACGTTGGAAGGCATCAGTGGGGTGGCGTTCGCGGTGTGGGCACCCAATGCCAAGGCTGTCCGGGTGGTGGGTGACTTCACGTCGTGGGACGGCCGCCTGTTGCCGATGCGGACCCTGGGGTCCAGTGGCATCTGGGAGCTGTTCGTCCCCGACGTGCCAAACGGGGCGTACTACAAGTTCGAACTGGTCACCGCCCAGGGGCATCTGGCCACGCGCGCGGATCCGTGGGCCAAGTGGACCGAGGTGCCACCGGGCACCGCCAGCCGGGTCTTTGAATCTTCCTTCGAACCCGCGCATGCCGATTGGACCGACGCCGACCCGCACACCGGTCCGATGTCGACCTATGAGCTGCATCTGGCGTCGTGGCGGCATTCCGACGGCAGTCCCATGGGTTACCGCGACCTGGCGGTCGAGTTGGCTGCCTACATCACCAGGATGGGGTTCACCCATGTGGAGATGTTGCCGCCGGCCGAACACCCCTTCGGGGGATCGTGGGGCTATCAGGTCACCGGGCAGTTCGCGCCGACGTCACGGTTCGGCGACCCCGACGACTTCCGGTTCCTGGTCGACCACCTGCACAGTCACAACATCGGCGTGATCGTCGACTGGGTCCCGGCACACTTCCCCAAAGACGAGTGGGCCTTGCGGCAATTCGACGGTACGGCCCTGTATGAACATTCCGATCCCCGTCTGGGCGAGCATCCCGACTGGGGCACCATGGTGTTCAACTATGGCCGGACGGAAGTCCGCAACTTCATCGTCGCCTCAGCCCTGTTCTGGCTGGAGGAGTTGGGGGTCGACGGCCTGCGGGTCGATGCGGTCGCGTCGATGTTGTACCTGGACTATTCCCGTAAAGCCGGCGAGTGGCTGCCCAACGAACACGGCGGCCGCGAGAACCTGCGCGCGGTCGAGTTGTTACAGGAGACCAACGCCACCATCTACAAGCGCAACCCCCACGCCTTCACGGTGGCGGAGGAGTCCACTGCCTGGCCCGGCGTGTCCCGCCCGACCCACCTGGGCGGCCTTGGGTTCGGGTTCAAGTGGAACATGGGCTGGATGCACGACACGCTGGCCTACTTCACCAAGGACCCGATCTACCGTCGTTGGCATCACGATCAGCTGACCTTCGGGCTGATGTATGCGTTCACCGAAAACTTCGTGTTGCCGTTGTCCCATGACGAGGTGGTGCACGGCAAGGGCAGCCTGATGGGAAAGATGCCGGGCGACCGCTGGCAGAAGTTCGCCAACCTGCGGGCGTTGTACGGCTGGATGTGGGGCCACCCTGGCAAGCAGTTGCTGTTCATGGGGCAGGAGTTCGGCCAGGACCGCGAATGGTCAGAGGAGCGGTCCCTGGACTGGCATCTGGTGGAGGACCTCGACGGTCCTGACGGCAACCGCCATGCGGCGTTGCAACGGATGGTGGCGGATCTGAACGCCACCTATCGGGACAGCCCGGCGCTGTGGCGCCAAGACAGCGACCCGCAGGGGTTTGACTGGATCGACGCCAACAACGCCGACGACAACCTGTTCAGCTTCGTACGGCACGGTGATGAGGGAGACGACGACGTCGCCGTCATCGCGAACCTGTCGCCCCAGCCCTACCACGGCCTTCGCATCGGGCTGCCCTCAGCCGGGCAGTGGGACGAGGTGTTCAACACCGATGCCGAGATCTACGGCGGCGCCAACATCGGCAACCTGGGCGGGGTCAGCGCAACCGACCAACCCTGGCATGGCATGCCGGCCAGCGCCCCGGTGACCTGCCCGCCCCTGGCGGTGGTGTGGCTGCGCCGTGTCGCTGGGTGACGGGCGCGCCGCGGCGTCCCTCCCGGATGATGTGCAGGTCGGCCCAGTTCCGGGCCTGCCTACACACACCCGCCGGACCCGACGCGGGTCGACCCCCCATGATGTGCAGGTGGGCCCGCATCCAGGCGTAAGTGCCCAGTGAGCCCGGGGTCTGCCCAGCGAAGTCGTACTGCAACCGGACGACGACCCCATCAGCCGTCACAGCGCCGTCAACCTCGACTCGGTGGAGTCAGTGTCGACTGAGGTGCTTGTTGAGAGGATCGGCGCGCTCAGCGGAACACGCATGCGCCAGATCTGCCAGGCCCTTGAGGTCGCCGTCGATTGCGGATGAGCTACCCGGTGACCGGGGTCGTCCAGCCCCACTCATCGTCTTCCTCGCCCCGTTGGATGGCCAGAAGGGACTCGCGCAGGTCCGCGGTATGGGGGCCGACGGCCCCGTCACGCACCTGCACCGGTTTGCCGTCGATGATCAACGTGCCGATGGGGGCCAGCACCGCTGCTGTTCCCGACAACACGGCCTCAGCGGTGTCGATCTTGCCGGCAAGCTCATCGACGGTAAGGGACCGTTCCTCCACCTGCAGTCCTTTGGACCGGGCCAGTTCCAACACCGAGTCACGGGTGATGCCGTGCAGGAACGACGCGTCCAGTGCCCGGGTCACCACGGTGTCGGAATCGATCATCAAGAAGTTGGCTGCGCCCGTTTCCTGGATCTCACCGTCGGGGGCGAACAGCACCTGGTCCGCGCCGTGCTCCTCCGCTGCCTGCCGGGTGACGCCCAGGGCCATCGCGTAGTTGGCACCGGTCTTGATCTGGCCGAACTGTGGGGTGGTTCGTGGCAGTTCGGTCTCCACCGCCACCGTCAGTGTCCGGGACGAGTCGAAGTAATCCCCCACCGGGGAGGCCAGCACGTACAAAAGCGCCGTCTCCGACGGGCGGGCCGCCGCGCCGATGTTGGGTTCGGTGCCGATCAGGACCGGGCGCAGATAAAGCGCGCCGGGGGCGTCAGGGACCTCATCGAGGTTGGAGGCCACCACGTCGGTGATCAGACCGGCCAGCATCATCTCCTCCGGCACCGGCAAGTACAGCATCTCTGCGCTGCGTCGCATCCGCTGGACGTGTGCCTCCAACCGGAAGATCCGGACCACCCCGTCGCTGCCCCTGTGGGCCTTCAACCCCTCGAAGCAGGCCGAGCCGTAGTGCAGGGCGTGCGCTGCCGGGCTGAGCGACAACGGTCCGGTGTCGACAACCGAAGGCGCCTCATATGCGCCGTCAGCGAACGCTGACCGTCCCATTTTGTGGGCGAAGGTTGATCCGAATGACGTAGCCATACCTGCTCCTTGACGGGTGTTCTCACGTCAGCGTAGTGCGTCGGCGTGGTCCATTCCCGATCCACCGCGCCCATAGCCGGGTCATCCGGCATCCGGATGTGGCCCAACCGATCGTCCGCCGATGATCAACAGTCCCCACACCAGCGCGAACCCGACGGCCGCCAGCACCAGACCCACCAGGGCGTCGCGAACCCCGAGCGGTGCGTGCAGTTGGCCTTCTTGGCCGCCCCACGGCCACAGCACCCGCAGCGCCCCCAGCATCAGGCCGGTCAACCCGGCCATGGTGGCCGCAAGATGGGTGGCCAACAGGTGGCTCAACAACTTCGAGAACACACCCAACCCGACCACCGCGCCGACCGCAAACGTGGCGATGTAGACCAAGTCAAGACCACTGACCGCCTCAAGGGTCGGCTCATACACCCCCAGGGCCAACAACAGAAACGCTCCGCTGACGCCCGGCAAGATCATGGCGCAGATCGCCACGGCTGCCGAGGCAAGGATCCGCCAGGTGGGCAGATCACCCTCGACGACCAGTTCGGGCAGTCCCATCACCGCAAAGGCCGCGACCGCACAGACCGCTGCAATCCCCACTTCCCTGACCCCGCGCTGTCCGGCTTGCCGCCACGGGACCGCCAACGACGCGACGATCATGCCGAAGAAGATTGCACTGGTCTGCATCGGATAGCGCTCCAGCAGCGGTGGCAACACCACCGAACCGATACCCAGGGCCGTCAGCATCCCCAAACCCAGCGGCAGGACGAAGGCCCATGGCACGTCGGCCCAGTGCGACCGGGCAACAGTCCGCCGGCCACGCAGCAATGCCGTTGCCGCTGATGCGACCGAGCGGATGGCCATCACCAGTCGGGTGTAGATCCCAAGGATCAGTGCGACGGTGCCGCCCGATACGCCCGGCACCACGTCGGCGCTGCCCATGGCAACACCCTGGGCGAACGAACGGGGCAACGACCGTCGTGTGGTGGTCAGTGGTGAGGGGGAGGTGTGGGCAGACAACGAGGGGGCTCCCAAGCGAAGGTCAACGGGCCAGCAGCACGGCGACAGGCAGGTCGACGAGCAGATCAGCGGCGGGGATGGCCGTGGTCGCCTCGATAGTGGCCCCCGTCAGCGGGTTGTGCCACGACTGCCCGTCATCCAACGCTGGCAGTTGCACCTCGGTGTCTGCCCATATGCGTCCCACCGCTGGAAAGCGACCGCCGTCGGTGACCCGCCCAAATACCCGAGGACACACGACCAATGCCTGGCCGCTGCTGCTGAATCGGCGGTAGCCGAACAGATGAGCCGCCCACCGCCCCTCGACCCAGATGCCTTCATGACCTGCCTCAGACCCAAAGACGTCCGGATAATCCGCCCGCGCGCGTAGCGCCTGGCGCAAGACCCACTGTTTGATCCGACCGTCCCGGCGAGCCTGCCACAACGCCGCCACATCGGGGGCATCAGCGGCCCACTGCGCAGCCGCAGCAATCGGACCGGAAAAGTCGACCGGACGGCGGTTGTCAGGATCGGTCAGCGAATCATCCCAACGTTCAGTGCCCTGGTAGGTGTCGGGCACCCCGCTGACCGTGGCCCGAAAGACGGTCTGGCTGAGAGAAGCAGCCATGGCAACCTCCGCCGCCCGCACGGCCACGGGGCGTAGCAACGGGGCAACCCCGCCCTCGGGATCAAAAACGGCGCGTGTCCAGGACATCATCTCGGCTTCTGCCTGTCGGTCTCGAGCAAGGTAGCTGGTGATGACCGCTTGCCCCAGTGCAGCGTTGATCGCGTAGGTCTCGAAGCGGTGAACCAATTCGGAGGCGTCCAACACCTCTGCCAGCGGTTCGGTGCCATCGTCGGTCACCGGCCAGATGCCGACCGCGACCTGCAACAGCCGCAGTCCCAGCGACGTGTCGGGCGGGTTGGTGGCGGTCAGGATCTGGTCGGCCACGGCGCCCCAATCGTTCGCCAACCCGCTGAGTGCCGCCATCCGCAGGCGGACATCCTCCCCATGCTGGGTGTCGTGGGTGGCGGTCACCCGCATCCCCGCGGGTGGCATCCCGATGATCGCATTGTGCGCCTCGGCGATGCTTACAGGAATGTCGAACGGATCGACACCCAGTTCACAGGCGGCGACGAAGGCGTTGTGCCGCAAGAACAGACGGTGTTCCACCCCCAGCGACATCACCGGTCCGGACAGTTGCTGAAAACGGGTGACCGCCTCGGCCGCCGCAGCCGTCCAACGCACCTTCCCGGTCAGCAACGCCTGCAGATAACGCCAGACCACATCGGGGATCACCCGCCCATCAGTGTCTTCCTGGGCCAGGCGGACGGCCCGTTCGACCGCGTCTTGATCTGGTTGATGCGTCTGTCCTGTGTCGGGGTCGGTGTAGGTGCGATACACATCCATAGCGACCAGGACTCGGGTGATGGCATCCAGTAGCGTTCGGTAGTCGACGTCCCGCACGTCGGTTTGGTCCTGGCAAGCGTTCCAAATGACCCGGACCAGGCGTCGCAAATCAGGGCCCAGGGTGTCCAACATGTCGTGCTTGTAGCGCCACAGATCCCGAGGAGAGGGCGGCGCACCGTGTGCGGCCGCGACACGCTGCAGATGCCGCAGCCCGTGCGGATCGACCTGCAGGCCCAGGCTGGTGCGCAACAACTCATAGCCGGTCGACCCATCGACGGGCCAATCCTTGGGTAGCGGGTGGCTGGGGGTGGTCAGCTTCTCCACCACGATCCATGCGTCGGGACCAACGCCTTCGCGCAAGCGGTCCAGGTACCCAACCGGGTCGGCCAGACCGTCCAGATGATCGATTCGCAGACCATCGAAGATCCCATTGGTCACCAGGTCCAGCATCAGCCCATGGGTTGCCGCAAACACCTGGGGATCCTCGACCCGCAGGGCGACCAGCGCATCGATGTGCAGGAACCGACGGTAGTTGACCAGGCGCCGCCCAGCGGGCCAGCTGACAAGCCGGTAGTGCTGCTGCTCCAGCAGCGAGTGCATCCGGGTCCATGACCGTTCATCCCCCGGTTTTCCGAGCAGACGATCGGTACCGCTTCGCTCTACCGCCGCGACCGTTTCGGTGTTCAACGGAAACGACAGCTCGTCATAGGTGATGCGAATCCCGGCGGGGCCTTCAGCCAGACCGATACGTCCCGCGGCCAACTCCTCACCGTACGGACCGTGTAGAACCGGCAAGATCACCTTGTCGCTGGCCCCAGGCAGCGGTGTCTCCCAGTCGACGTCGAAGAACTTCGCGGCCTCGCTCGACCGTCCGTCCCGCAACATCGCCTCCCACTGCGGGTTCCAAGGTCCGACCCCCATGTGGTTTGGCACCAGATCGCCGATCAGCCCCATTCCCGCCTGATGGGCGGTGTCTGCCAGGTCCCGCAGTCCCTCCATGCCCCCGAGCAACGGGTCGATCCGGCTGTGGTCGGCGACGTCGTAGAAATGCCGGGTGCCCGGACGCGCCGCCAATACCGGGGACAAGTAGAGATGACTGACCCCCATGTCGGACAGGTAGTCGACAAGGCCGGCCGCGTGCGCGAAGGGTTGGTCCTCGGTCAATTGCAACCGGTAGGTGGCTCGGGGGGGCGTCCCCGCAGGATCAGGACTCATCGCCGCTTTCTGGGTTCGTCGTCGTGGCCCCAGGACTTTATGCCACTTCTTCGGCAAACCTGCGGCGCGTTGGCAGCGATCTTCCTACGTGTGTTCGCCCGCGACCGTATAGGGGTCTGACCAAGGATCTTGAGGCCGGCCCGCCTGAGTTGGTGTATGACGCTCACATGTGAGCCGGATCCCCCATCTTGCCCTCGGATGGTGGTCGGTCTCAGCTCAGACGTCCGCGTCGGTGCAACGCAGGACCAGGACCGATTGGCCCCCGACCTCGACATCGCTGCCCCCGGTCATGGCCACCCCACCGGCCAAGTCGATCTCAGAAGTAGAAGTGTCAAGCACCATCTGCCACGTCGCACCGTATCCAACGGCGGGGATGGTGAAGACTGTTGTCGCAGGATCGGCGTTCAGCAACACCAAGAAGTTGTCGTCGACGACGGGCCGGCCACGCTGGTCCAGTCCGCGCAGATCCTGGCCGTTCAGGAAGAACCCAAACGCTGCGCGTCCCCCATCCTCCCAATCCGACCTCTCCATCACCTGGCCGGCCGGCGTCAGCCAGTGCAGGTCCCCCTCGCCGGTGAAGAACGTGCGTCCTCGAAAGACCGGGTGGGCATTGCGCAGCGCGATCAGCCGTCGTGTGAACAACAGCAACTCGACCTGGGGTGGTGACAGGTCCCAGTCGTAGTGGGTCAGGTCGTTGTCCTGGCAGTAGGCGTTGTTGTTGCCGTGTTGTGTCCGTCCGAACTCATCGCCCCCCAACAGCATGGGCACACCCTGGCTCAGCAGCAACGTCGTCAGCAGATTGCGTTGTTGGCGTTGGCGAAGCGCCCGGATCTCGGGGTCAGTGGTCGGCCCCTCCACCCCGTGGTTGTGCGAGCGGTTGTGGTCCTCACCGCTGCTGTTGTCGTCCAGGTTGGCATCGTTGTGTTTGTGGTCATAGGCCACCACGTCTGCCAGGGTGAACCCGTCGTGAGAGGTGATGAAGTTGATCGAGGCATACGGTCGACGCCCGTTGTGGGCATACAGATCACTTGACCCCGACAGGCGGCTGGCGACATCCCCGACGCGGCCGTCAGCCAGCCACCAGTCGCGGATCGCGTCACGGTATTGGCCGTTCAGTTCACTCCAGCCGGTGGGGAAGTTGCCGACCTGGTAGCCACCGTCGCCCAGATCCCATGGTTCGGCGATCAGCTTGGCCTGACTGATGACCGGATCCTGTTGGATGATGTCAAAGAACCCGCTGAGCTTGTCCACGTCGTGCAGTTCCCGTGCCAGCGTCGCAGCCAGGTCGAAGCGGAACCCGTCGACGTGCATCTCGGTGATCCAATAGCGCAACGAATCCATGATCAGTTGCAGCACATGTGGGTGTTGCACGTTCATGGAGTTGCCGGTACCGGTGTAGTCGACGTAGCGGCTGGGATCGTCCTGACTCAGGCGGTAGTACGACGGGTTGTCCAACCCTCGCAATGACACCGTCGGTCCGGCCTGGTCCCCCTCCCCGGTGTGGTTGTAGACGACGTCCAAGATCACCTCCAGCCCAGCGGCATGCAGGTCGGCGACCATGCCCTTGAACTCCCCCACCTGCTGGCCGGCCGTGCCCTGGGCGGCGTAGCCCGCATGGGGACTGAGGAAGCCGATGGTGTTGTAGCCCCAATACTGACGCAGCCCTTTTTTCCACAAGAAGTGATCGGTCAGATGGTGATGGACCGGTTGCAATTGGACTGCCGTGACGCCCAGTCGCGTCAGGTGATCGACGACGGCCCCGGACGCGAGTCCCGCGTAAGTGCCGCGCAGGTGTGCCGGGACGTCGGGGTGGCGTGCAGTCGCCCCTCGAACATGGGTCTCATAGATGACGGTGTCACTGAAGGGTCGTTGTGGGGACCGGTCTTCGTGCCAGTCAAAGAACGGGTTGATGACCACCGACTTGGGAATGAACGGCGCACTGTCGGCCGTATTGGGTCTGCCCGGGTCTGTGGTGTCGTAGCCGAAGCATGCGGGGGTCCAGACGATGTCACCGTCGATGGCCGTGGCATACGGGTCGATCAGCAGTTTGTGGGGGTTGGCCAGATGGCCCTTGGAGGGGTCCCAGGGACCATGTACACGAAAGCCGTAACGCTGTCCCGGACCGACGCCCGGAAGGTAGGTGTGCCACACGAATCCGGTACGGTCCGACAACGGGATGCGCAGTTCCTCGCCTTTGTCTGGTCCGTCGCCGAACAGGCACAGTTCCACGGCATCGGCCAGTTCGCTGAACACCGCGACGTTGGTTCCGCGACCGTCCCAGGTCGCCCCCAGCGGGTAGGGCCGGCCGGGCCAGGTTGCAGTCGTCGGGGTCGGTGCGCGCATCAGCGCTACTCTGTCACAGCCGCGGGTTGGCCAGCTGTCGCTGCCACGTGCGTGCTGATCGCCCGTCACTTGATCGTCAAGGATGTCTTCGACCGTGGCCGCCCCCCTCACCCCTTCGGGGCCCGACCGCTCCACCCGGGGCGACGGCACCAGCCCGGCAGGCGATGCCCCACCAGGTGTCCGGGTGTACGGCTGGCGTCATCCAAGCGTCATCGCCGCGGCGGTGTTCAGCCTGTATGCGGGGTTCATCCAATTTGCGGCCACGGCCACGCTGCCCGACATCGCCATCGCCCTGGGCGTGCCCGATCCAGAATCTGGATCGATCGCGGCCCAGGTGGGGCTGTCCGGTTCCACACTGGGACTGGGGCTGGGGATCATCCGTCTGGCCTCGGTCTTCGCGCTGCCCATGTCGCGTCAGGCCGATCGCCTGGGCCGCCGACGCGTACTGCTGGTCACGTCGCTGATCGCGCTTGTCCTGACGGCCCTTGCCGCGGGTTCGCCGACGTTTTGGGTCTTGGTGATCATCTTGGCCCTGGCCCGGCCGCTGGCGTCAGCCACCAATGCGGTGGCGGGGGTGATCGCCGCGGAGGAGGTGGCGACCAAGGACCGCTCCCGGGCGCTTGCGGTGATCACGATCGGCTATGGGATCGGGGCCGGGTTGCCGGTGGTGCTCCGTGCCTTCACCGGCGGGGCAATCTCATTTCGAACGGTGCTGTTGGTCGCGGTGGTGCTGCTGGTGACGTTGCCCTTGACGGCCAGGTTGGTCACCGAACCCGACCGTGCCGCCCGACTGGTCGATGCGGGAGCCCAGACGGCCAAACGCCTGGGTCGTGTGCCGCGTCACCTGGTTCCCCGACTGAGCTTGTTGGCCACGCTGACATTCTTCCTCGCCTTCTTGACCGGCCCGGTCAACTCCTTTTTGTTTGTCTACGCCGAGAACTCCGAGGGGCTGTCGCCTGCGGCGCAGGGCGTGATCGCCCCGGTGGCGGCTGCCATGGGCGCCCTGGGTCTGGTCGTGGGCGTCCGTTTGGCTGACCGGTTCGGGCGCATTGCCACAGCGATGTGGACGAAGTTCGGATTGGCCGCCGTTGCGGTGCTGACCTATTCCGCAGGCGCCTGGGGCGCTGCAGCGGGATATGTGTTGACACTGTTCATCGGATCCAGTTACGCCCCGGCGGTGGCGGCCACGGCGGCGGAGATCTTCCCGACCTCGATCCGGGCCACCGCCGCTGGGTGGGTCACGTTCACGGGAACAATCGGGGCGGTGGCCGGACTGCTGGTGTTCGGCGTGGTGACGGACATGACCGGGTCGTTCTCCACCGCCGCGTGGGTCGTCAGTGTGCCGACGGCGATCTCGGCCATCGGCTATCGCTGGCTGCCCGAGACGGCGGGGATGGAGTTGGAACAGTCCGCGCCAGAGACGGCCTGAGTGGCCCGAGGGCGCGGCGGGATCGGGTAGCGTCGCAGGGATGGAACTGGTTTTGGTCCGTCACGCCCAGCCGGCGTGGCGAAACGACGATGGCTCAAGCACCAACGACCCCGGTTTGACCGAGCTCGGCGAGCAGCAGGCTCGAACCCTGGCGACATGGATGCAAGACAGCGGCGACCCGGTCGACGGGTTGTTCGTGTCGACAGCGAGCCGTTCGAAGGCAACCGCTGAACAGATCGGGCAGGTCTTGAACCTGCAACCGGTGGAGGAGCCGTGGATGCTGGAGATCGGCGCCCCTGATGAGTGGGAGGGTCAACCCGAGGACGAGGTCATCGCCACGCTGGACAAGCTCAAATCCCGTCCCCTGGACCAATGGTGGGACGGCGCCCCCGGCGGGGAATCCTTCCGTGATTTCCATACCCGCGTGACCAGGGGGTTGGAGGGGTTTTTGTCCCGTTTCGGCGGTGAGCGGCATGACGATGACCCGGCCCGCCTGTGGGATGTCCCCGACGACGGCCCTCGCCTGGTACTGGTGGCCCATGCCGGGACCAACTCGGTGATCACCAGTCACCTGCTGGGGCTTGACCCACAACCTTGGGAATGGGAGCGCTTCCCTTGCAAACACGCGTCGACAACCATCCTTCGAAGTCGGCCGATCGCCTCAGCCGACATGTGGGCCCTTGAGTACTTCTCGGGTACCGCCCACCTGCCACCTGACCACGTCACCGCCTGATGCCTCGGCACGGTGCCTGGCGGTCCGACGACACCAACTTCCGGTTCGACCTGTGGGCCCCGGCCGCCGACTCGGTGTCGTTGCACCTTCGCGACGACTGGCTGACGATGACGCCTGTGGGTCAGGGCTGGTGGACCAACGTCGCCCCGGCAACCCACGGTGACTCCTACTCCTACGTTTTGGACGACGGCGACCCGCTGCCGGACCCAGCTGCCCGGTGGCTGCCGGACGGCGTCCACTCCCCCTCAGCGATTGTCGACCCCGCGGTCTGGACGTGGACCGACGAGCAGTTCCAAGCCGTCCCGGTCACCGCGGCGGTGATCTATGAGTTGCACATCGGCGCCTTCACCGAAGCGGGGACCTTCGCCGCCGCCACACGGCATCTCACAGATCTGGTCGGTCTGGGTGTGACCCATGTGGAGGTGATGCCCGTCAACGCCTTTGATGGCGAGTTCGGGTGGGGCTATGACGGCGTCGCCTGGTGGGCGGTGCATCAGCCTTACGGGGGCCCTGACGGCTTCGCCGCCTTCGTCGATGCCTGCCACGCCGCCGGCCTTGCGGTCATTCTCGATGTCGTCCACAACCACCTCGGGCCCAGCGGCAACCATCTGTCACGGTTCGGTCCCTACCTGCAGTCCGGCGCGTTTTCGACCTGGGGCGAGGTCATCAACTTGGACGGGCCCCACTCCGACCCGGTTCGGTCACTTTTGATCGGCAACGCGCTGATGTGGCTGCGCGACCACCACGTCGACGGCTTGCGACTGGATGCGGTCCACGCGTTGGACGACCGCGGCAGCGCCACCCACATCCTGGCCCAGATCGCCGATGCGGTGGCTGATCTGTCCCAACAGACCGGCCGCCGTCTGGAACTGATCGCTGAGACCGACCGCAATGACCCCCAGACCATCCGCCCGCGGGCGCTGGGGGGCTTGGGCATCGACGCACAGTGGGCCGATGACCTGCACCATGCCATCCACGTCGCGGTGACCGGTGAGACCGACGGCTACTACATCGACTACGCCGATCCGCTGTCCGCGCTGGCCCAGGCGTACAGCAACGGGTTCGTCTACAACGGACAGTACAGTCAGTTCCGTCAACGCACGGTGGGGGCACCACTGCCCGCCGACGTGTCGCTGCGACGACTGATCGCCTGCACCCAAAATCACGACCAGGTCGGCAACCGGGCGGCCGGCGACCGCCTGACCACCTTGGTCGATGCCGACTTGGTGCGCGTGGCCACAGTGCTGCTGTGCGCGGCCCCGCACACCCCGATGTTGTTCATGGGTCAGGAGTACGGCGAGACCCAGCCGTTCCAATTCTTCAGCGACATGCCGGGCAACGAACTACGCCAAACCATCCGTGACGGACGTCGCCACGAGTTCGAATTCTTCGATGCGTGGCAGGGTGAGGTACCCGACCCCTTGGATCGATCGACCTTTCAACGGTCAAAGCTGGACCGCAGGGCCGCCGACACCGACGCAGGACGGCAGCGTCGGGCGTTGTGGCGGGATCTGTTGGCCCTCCGGCGTACCGAGTCGGCGTTCGGCACCGGACGGCCCGACCTGATCAGCGCCACCGCCGACCCCGGTCGGCTGATCGTGGGGCGACGGCGCCCCAGCCCCGGGGGCGGTGTCCCCCGTCTGCTGACGGTGCATGCCAATCTGAGCGATCAGCCGCTGGCCCTTGGCGACGATGACCAAGCTCAGCCGACGCTGGTGCTGTCCAGCGCCGACACACGCTATGGCGGAGCGGGACACACGCCCGGTGATCCGTTGCCCCCACGATCGGCTGCCATCTACCTGTGGCCAGCACCGGATGACGATCCCGCCCGTCCACCTTCCGTCGCCGCCGCCCGCCATACCGCCCCAGGAATCCCGTGAGCCCCGACACCCCAACGACACCGGCAATCACCTTCCCGATCTCCACCTATCGGCTGCACCTGACGTCGCAATTCACCCTGCACGACGCCGCCGACATGGTCGACTACATCGACCGTTTGGGCGTGGACTGGATGTATGCCTCGCCCATACAGACCGTGCCCGCCGGGGCCACCCACGGCTATCACATCACCGACCCCGACCGGGTCAATCCCGAGCTGGGCGGCGAGGAGGCGCTGTCGTCGTTGCACGGCGCGTTGACCCGGCACGGTCGTGGCCTGGTACTCGACATCGTCCCGAACCATCTGGGCGCGACGCCCGACAACGCATGGTGGACCGATGTACTGACCCACGGGAGGGATTCTGCCTACGCAGGGGTGTTCGACATCGACTTCGACGCCGGTCCGATCGTCCTGCCGGTGCTGGGCGAACCGGTCGACCATGCGATCGCAGCTGGTTCCCTGGCGATAGAAGGGGGACGACTGACCTACCACGACCTGGTCTTGCCCCTCGCCCCCGACACCGATGTGGCGGCCCCCATCGAGCAGGTGTTGTCGACGCAGCACTACCAACTGCACGAGTGGCGGCACGGCGAAACCATCTTGAACTGGCGACGGTTCTTTGCGATCAACGAACTGGCAGGGGTACGGATCGAAGACCCTGCCGTCTTCGACCTGATCCACGCCACGATCCTGGGCTGGGTACAAGCCGGTGTGGTGCAGGGCTTGCGGGTGGACCACATCGACGGGTTGCGCGATCCCTCCAGCTACCTGACGACCCTGCGGCACCGCCTTGGCGTCGGGCGCTGGCTGGTGGTGGAAAAGATCGTTGAATCCGACGAGCACCTGCCGGCGGATTGGCCGGTGCAAGGCACCACCGGATATGAGGTCAACGCCCTGCTGCAGGCCTGGCAAATCGATTCCCGGGGGTACCGGCAGCTACGGCGGGCCTTTCGTGACACCACTCGCGACATCCCATCGCTGAGCGATACCAGTACCGCAAAGGCTCTGCCAGAGTCCAAACTTGCCGCGCTTGATGAGTTGTTCGTCGCCGAGGTCGCGCGAGTCGTGGAACTCCTCCAAGACGTCACAGCTGGGCCCGGGGAAAGGGCCCCCTCCACTGACAGCTTGCGGCGAGGTGTGCGATACCTGACCGCCCATCTGGCCGGCTACCGCACCTACGCCGGTGCCGACGGGCCAATCAGTCCCAGTGATCAGGCCGCGATTGACCTGGCAGCGACGGCTGCAAGTCACGCTGGCACACCGGAGGCACAGGATGTCGCGGCGGCACTGCTGACGAAACAGGGGCGGCCCGCGCTGTTGCGTTGGCAACAATTGACGGGCCCGGCTGCCGCCAAAGGGTTTGAGGACCGGTTGTTGTTCCGCCACGTCGCCTTGTCGGGGCTGGGGGAGGTCGGCGCCGACGCCCAGCTGCTGGACGGTCCCCCGGACGCGGCCGCCGTGGAGGCGCGCGTGGCGTACCGGGCAGCGAACTGGCCCGCTGCCGGCACCACCACCTCCACACATGACACCAAACGGGGTGAGGACGTCAGAGGCAGGCTGACCGTGCTGGCTGAGATGCCTGACGCGTTCACCCAATTGCTGGCCGACGTCAGCGCCACGCTGCCTGAGCTTGACGGTCACGCCAGGTGGCTGTTGTTGCAGACAGTGGTGGGCAGCTTTGGTCTGGAGCCAGATGATGCCGACGGGAATGCCCCCAGCGACAGCTACCGTGCCCGGCTTGACGACTACGCCGAAAAGGCCCTGCGGGAAGCAGCGGTGCACACCAGCCACCGGGATCCGAACCAGTTTTACGAACGGCAGGTCGACGCGTGGCTGAATGCGTTGCTGCAACCCGGGGACGCCTTTAAGGCCGTCACCGCCATGGTGGACCGGATCGCGGTGCCCGGCGCGTGCAACAGCCTGGCGACGGTGGTGTTGAAAGTCGCCGCACCGGGTGTCCCCGACATCTATCGTGGCTGTGAGGTCTGGGACGGCAGTCTGGTCGATCCCGACAACCGCCGAGCCCTGGACATCCAACGATTTCGAGGCCTGTTGGACGGCTTGAACGACGCCGACCCGCTGGCTGTACGTGACCGCTGGCACGACGGCGCCTTGAAGATGCTCGTCACCCGTCAGGCGTTGCAGGCACGCCGCCGACTGCCAGAGGTGTTTGGTTCAGTCATCTGCCGCACCCCCGATACCCGTGGGGTCCACCAAGACCACGTCATGGTCCTACAACGCCACGCAACCGACAGTGGTCCGTGGGGAACGGCCGATGCCGCGGGTCTACCGAAGATCCTGGCGGTGGCCACCCGCTTGCCATGGGCGCTGGCCGGGGACGCGTGGCCGGTCGGACACGTATGGGGTGATACGGCCATCCGGATCGGCGACGGACATACTGGGGCGGTCGATCTATTGACCGACACCGAAATACCGATCAGCGACGGGTGGGCCCATCTGGCGGAGGCCGCCACCGTGTTGCCGGTGCTACTTCTGGAACTGACGAATGAGTGACACTCCATACCCTCTTCGAGTTTGGCCTGGCAGTCCGTATCCCCTGGGCGCCACATTCGACGGGGTCGGCACGAACTTCAGCCTGTTCAGCGAACATGCGAAGTCCGTCGAGCTTTGTCTGTTCGACCAGGAGGGCCAAGAAAGCCGGATCCCGTTCAACGAGGTCACCGGTCATGTCTGGCACGCTTACATGCCCGACATCGGTCCCGGCGCGCGCTACGGTTATCGCGTTCACGGGCCCTACGAACCAAAGGAGGGCAAGCGGTTCAACGCGGCCAAGTTGTTGTTGGACCCCTACGCCAAAGCGGTGTCCGGCGGTGTCGAGTGGAACGAGGCAGTGTTCGCCTACCGCTTTGACGATCCGAACGAGCGCAACGACGACGACTCTGCGCCTTACGTCCCGGCCAGCGTGGTAGTCAACCCCTACTTCGACTGGGAGGGCGATCGTCTGCTGCGGACACCGATGCACGAGACGGTCATCTATGAGGTCCATGTCAAAGGGTTCACCCAGACCCATCCTGATGTCCCCCAAGAGCTGCGCGGCACCTACGCAGGCCTTGGCACGGAACCGGCGCTCAGCCACCTGCGAGAGCTTGGCGTCACGGCGGTGGAGCTGATGCCGGTGCACCAGTTCGTCCATCATGCTCACCTGACCGAACGAGGGCTGCGCAACTACTGGGGTTATGACTCCATCGCCTACCTTGCCCCCCACGACGAATACGCCGCGACCAAACGACTTGGCGGCCAGGTGCAAGAGTTCAAGCAGATGGTGCGAAACCTGCACGCCGCCGGTATCGAGGTGATCTTGGACGTCGTCTACAACCACACCGGGGAGGGCAACCATTTGGGGCCGCACCTGAGCCTGCGAGGGGTGGACAACCAGTCCTACTACCGGTTGGTCGAAGACGATCCCCGCTTCTACATGGACTACACGGGAACGGGAAACTCCCTGAACGTCCGTAGTCCCTTCGTCCTTCAGTTGATCATGGATTCTCTGCGCTACTGGGTCAACGAGATGCACGTCGACGGGTTTCGCTTCGACCTGGCAAGCACGCTGGCCCGCGAACTGCATGATGTCGACAAGTTGAGTGCCTTTTTCGACATCATCCAACAGGACCCGGTCATCAGCCAGGTCAAGCTGATCGCCGAACCGTGGGACGTCGGTGAGGGTGGTTACCAGGTGGGTAACTTCCCCCCGGTCTGGTCTGAATGGAACGGACGCTACCGCGACACCGTCCGGGACTTCTGGAGAGGTCAGCCGGCAACGCTCGGTGAGTTTGCGCAACGGTTCACCGGGTCCTCTGACCTGTACCAGTCAGACACCCGCCGACCCATGGCCAGCATCAACTTCGTCACCGCCCATGACGGGTTCACCCTTGCCGACCTGGTCAGCTACACCAACAAACACAACGCCGACAACCACGAGGGCAATCAGGACGGCACCGACGACAACCGGTCGTGGAACCACGGCGTCGAAGGCCCGACCGACGATGCCGCAATCCTGGCACTGCGGGCACGCCAGCAGCGCAACATCCTGGCGACCCTGTTGCTGAGCCAGGGGGTGCCCATGCTGCTCGGCGGTGACGAGATGGGACGCTCGCAGGGCGGCAACAACAACGCCTACGCCCAGGACAACGAGATCTCATGGTTCGACTGGACCCCGGGCGAGGGTGAGGAGGGGGACCTCGACCCCCACCTGTTGGCCTTCACCCAGCAGTTGATCGCCTTTCGCCTGGCCCATCCGGTGTTCCGTCGTCGACGATGGTTCGAAGGCCGCAACATTCGGGGCGGCAAGCAGAGCGACATCGGCTGGCTACGTCCTGACGGCCAAGAAATGGATGAGGACGACTGGGCATCCGGGACCGTCCGTTCGCTGACCGTTTTCCTCAGCGGGCACGGGGTCCACACCCCCGGGCCACAGGGTGACCCGATCGTCGACGATGACATGCTGATCATCTTCAATGCCGACCCCGAACAGGTGACCTTCAGCATTCCCGCTGACCTGACCGGCGACTGGAAGGTGTTGCTGGACACCGCGGGTAAGGGATGGAGCGACGCCGAGGACGCCGAGGAAGTCAAAGAAACCGTCGAGGCCGTGGGTCGCTCGATGCTGCTGCTCAGCCGCCCCCTACGGTGACCCTCTGCCCTGTCGGTTCCACCCGATCAGCGTTTGGCGGTCAGCGTGTCTCGACAGATGCCGGCGGTGGATCGTTGTCCGCCCGGCGGTGCAACAGCCAGTGGGTGGTGTGGGCGGCGACCCCCAACATCAGGATCAATGCGGGTACCCAATAACCCAGCACCGCGGCCACAACCGCCGCGGCAGCCGTCATGTTGACCAGGATCCATCGCATCGTCTGTACGCTTTCCATGGACTCAAAGCCTACCCCGCAATTGCTCTCTCCCCTGCCGGCTAGGCTTCCCACGTTTCCATCTGTTCTTTGTTCGCCAATCTCAAAAAGGACGCCGTGTCATGGCTGAAATGATCTACCGCCGCTTGGGCCGCTCTGGACTGAAGGTCAGCGTGTTGTCGTTCGGCTCGTGGGTCTCGTTCGGGCCCCAATTGGACATCGACAAGGCTGCGGCGTGCATGGAAGAAGCCCGTGACCACGGCGTCAACTTCTTTGACAACGCCGAGGCCTACGCGGGCGGCAAGTCCGAGCAGATCATGGGCGATGTCATCGCCAAACTGGGCTGGGAACGCCACTCATACGTGATCTCCTCAAAGTTCTTCTGGGGCCTCCACGGGGAGGAGGCGATCAACAGTTATCACACCCTGAACCGCAAATATCTGATGGAAGCCATCGACGCATCCCTTGAACGTTTTGGCCTTGACTACCTTGACCTGATCTTTTGTCACCGCGCCGACCCCGATACCCCGATTGAGGAGACGGTGTGGGCGATGAGCGACATCGTGTCCAGCGGCAAGGCGTTGTACTGGGGGACCTCGGAGTGGACCGCCGACGAAATCCGTGCCGCCTATGAGATCGCCGAACGTCACCATCTGCACAAGCCGTTGATGGAGCAGCCGCAATACAACCTGGTCGAGCGTGACAAGGTCGAGAAAGAATATGCCCGGCTGTACGAAGACATCGGCCTGGGCCTGACGACCTGGTCGCCGCTGGCCAGTGGGCTGTTGACCGGCAAGTACGTCGACGGCGTCCCCGAGGGCAGTCGCGCGACGCTGGAGGGCTATGACTGGTTGAAGAAGATGGTCACCAACGAGGAGGCCAACGCCAAGGTCGTCAAGCTCAAAGAGGTCGCCGATGACCTGGGCTGCACCCTGGCCCAACTGTCCATTGCCTGGTGTGCCAAGAACGAGAACGTCTCGACGGTCATCACCGGCGCCAGCCGCCCCGAGCAGGTGACGGAGAACATGAAGGCCCTTGACGTCATGGCGCAACTGGACGACGACGTCATGGACAAGCTAGACGGGATCATGGAGTAACTGACGCATGGACAGTGGGGCGACGGGACCGCCCGATGTCCTGCTGTCCAGCCAGCGGCAGGCCGTGGACCATGTGGCCGGTCGTTCCACCGGGCCCGCGCTTGACCCGTCGCTACGGGTGACGTTGAACTTCCATCCCGACCGGGCCGTCGGACAGGGCGTCGTCCTGGACGAAATGGCGCGCGACGGGGTGTACCGGTCGCAGTTCGAGACCGGGACCAGCAGCGGTGGTCTGACCGCGCATCCCGGCGGCGACCGATGGGAATGGGAACGGCGGATGTTCGGAGGTGCGTACGACGATGCGCCTGCGTCGGCCCGACCCAAATACGGGGCGCTCAACTTCCGTGGTCGGCCGGTCGGCGGGTCACCTCGGTTCGGCTCGTCGCATCTTCGCTTGCGGGCTGGGGTGTCGTGGCGCTCGACCTTTTGTTATCCCGACAGCGTGTTTGATCCGGTGGACTTCGGCGTTTCCTCGGCGTGCGGGCTGATCGATCTGGCCCTGGAGTTCGAGGGTGATCCGCTGGACGACTACATCGAAGCTCATGTCCATGGCCCACTGCGTTTGGCAACCGACGTCGAGGCTGTCGTGCTTGACCCGAGCTTTGCCGGGACCGCGGTGGAGGCAGCCGCGCGGCGTCTGCCGTGTTCGGTGGAGTGGCACAACGGGTTTCGATTGCACGTCGATGAGCTTGTCCGGCATCCTGACTATCGGGGTCCGGAGTACGTGGCATTGGGCCAGGAGTTGGCGGTCGACGGATGGCTTGACCCTGCCTTGATCGGCGCGGCGTCCCGGACGGGGCGGCACGACGAGGCTGCGCTGAAGCGTCTTTGGCACTGTCTGGCCTGTTTCGGTTACCACCGGTAGGACGCGGGGCATCCCGATCCGGTCACCTGCTGTCACACCACGTCCTGGGACCCTGACTCTGACCGCGTTGATCGGCGCGACGTCACGGACGGGCGTCACAATGACGCCTCGTTGACACGTGTGTGGCACTATCTGGCCTGTTTCGGCTACCACCGGTAGTACCATATGTGTCATGACCAAGACGACGATTTACCTTCCCCTTGCGCTGAAGGCCGGGGTGCAGCGGCGGGCTCGACAAGAGGGGATATCGGAGGCTGAGGTCATCCGACGGGCAGTAGCGGCGGCCGTAATAGCTCCTCGTCCGCAGCCTGGCCTGCTAGATGCGGAGCCTCTCGCGGAACGGGTTGATGAACTGATGGAGGGATTCGGAACGCGGTGATCGCC
>JBBSNE010000004.1:0-20123 GCA_038232815.1 Euzebyales bacterium
CAACGATGATCAAGCTGATGCCGAGCGTGTCAGCAGTGGCAGCACCACCCGCTCTCGTGAGCGTGGCGGCGACCGCAACACCCGCACCCGTACCCGTACGCGGGGTGAAGAGGAGTCCAGCAGTGAGGACGGCGGGCGTCGTCGCCGGAGGCGGCGCGGTTAGGGCTGTCGCCGGAGGGTTTCTTCGCGATGAGTGAGACGCCGGCACTTCCCGATGGTGTTCGTCTGACCACACTGCCGAACGGCATCCGTGTGGCCAGCGAGCACCTTCCCGGCGTTCGCAGTCTGAGCGTCGGGTTTTGGGTGGGGGTGGGCTCTCGAGACGAACTGGCCCCGCTGGAGGGGGCCACCCACTTCTTGGAACATCTGTTGTTCAAGGGGACCACCCGTCGGTCCCCGCTTGAAGTCGCGCAGGTGTTGGATGCGGTCGGCGGTGACATGAACGCCTTCACGTCGAAGGAGTTCACGGCCTACTACGCCCGTTGTCTGGACCGGGACCTGGACAAGGCACTCGACGTGTTGGGCGACATGCTGACCTCGTCGTTGATCGCCGGCGACGAGGTCGAGAACGAACGGGCCGTCGTTCTGGAGGAGATCAGGATGCACTTGGACGATCCAAGCGACCTGGTCCATTCCGAATTCGCCACCGCCTTCTACGGCGACCATCCGCTGGGGCGGGAGGTCCTCGGCTCGGCGGCATCGATGACCGCCATGACCCGTGACCAGGTGGCCGGCTGGTGGCGCGACCGCTACACCACCGATGTCATCACTGTGGCCGCGGCCGGCAGCGTCGACCACGACGATCTGGTCACCCATGTGGTCACCGCCATGGGGTCCTACGAACCCGGCACACGCACTCCTGGCGCCAACGGGCTGGCGCCGACCGCACCGAAGACCTCGCTGCGGGTCAGGACCCGGCCGACGGAACAAGCCCATCTGGTCGTCGGTGGCAGCGGGTTGTCACGAGGACATGATCTGCGCTGGGCCCAGACGGTTCTCAATCAAGCACTTGGCGGGGGGATGGCCAGCCGGCTGTTCCAAGAGGTACGTGAAAAACGCGGTCTGGCGTACAGCGTGTACTCCTACCCCTCGGCCTATTCCGACTCGGGCACCTTCACGGTCTATGCCGGCACCTCGCCCACCAAGGCCGCCGAGGTCGTTGAGGTCATCAGGGCCGAACTGGCCAAAGTCTTGTCTGACGGTCTCACTGATGAGGAACTGCGGCGCGCCAAGGGCTATCTGTCCGGTTCGACGATCATGGCATTGGAGGACACCTCCAGCCGGATGAGCCGAATCGGACGGGCCCTGACCACCGACATCCCACTGCTCAGCCTTGATGCGATCATGGCCAAGATCGATGCGGTGACCCAGAGCGAGGTCCGTGAAGTGGCTGGGGAGCTTTTGGGTGGGCCGCAGACGGTCGCCGCGGTCGGCCCGTTGGAAGACGCAGACCTGGCCGGCGTGACGTAGGCCGACGCTGCCGACACAGTAAAGTCGCCTCATGTTGCGCGTGGCGGTGTTGGGTGCCCAGGGTCGAATGGGTTCGGCGACGTGTGCCGCGATCAACGGCGACGGTGAGCTTGAACTGGTGTCAGCCCTTGACGCCGGCGACAGTCGTGAAGCCCTGTTGGATGCCGGTGCCGACGTGTGCGTGGACTTCACCCACCCGGACAGCGTCAAGGACAACGCCACTTGGCTGTTGAAGGCCGGGGTGCACGCGGTTGTCGGCACGACCGGCCTGACCGATGCTGACCTGGCCGACCTGAAGAGCCTGACCGGACCCGCCAACGCCCTGGTCGCCCCCAACTTTGCGCTGGGCGCGGTCCTGCTGATGGCGTTCGCACAACAGGCGGCGCGTTACCTGCCGCACGCCGAGATCATCGAACTTCATCACGACCGCAAAGCCGATGCCCCCTCGGGCACTGCGTTGCGCACCGCCCATCTGATCGCCCAGGCCCACCGCGCCGCCCCTCCTGGGACCCCCGCCGCTGCCGGTACTCCACGCCCCGCCGGACCTGTGGACAATCCCGCCCGGGGTGCCGTCGACCATGCCATCCCCATCCACTCGGTTCGGCTGCCTGGCCTGGTGGCCCACCAAGAGGTCATCTTCGGCGGTATCGGTGAAACGCTGACCCTGCGCCACGATTCGTTGAGCCGCGAATCCTTCATGCCCGGCGTGCTGCTGGCTGTCAAGGCGGTCCCGACCCGGGCAGGACTGACCGTCGGACTGGAAAAGGTGTTGTTCTAGTCGTCGGCGACGATCGAGGTGTTGCCCGAGGCGAAGAACCGCGTGCGCACCAAGTCGTCCTCGTCGCTGACGTACAGGAATCGACCGGCGTCGTCGGTCAGTCCTTCCACGCGGTACAACCCGTCGAATCGATGTTTTAGGGTGGCCCTGCACTTCCGTAGTGTCGTTTGGTTCCGCCGGGATACTTGGTCACGACATGGGCAGACTCGGCCACCCCCGCCTCGGGATGCTCTGAAAGCAGGATGCTGTTGCCCGCGGCTGAATCGAGGTTGCCGACCAGCGCATGCAGCATTCCCCCCGACAGATGCAGGTCGCGGATCTCCACGGGTGCCTGGCGGTCCCCGAACCCGGCCCGCGACACCGGTACCCGCAAACCCAGCAGCAACCAGCCGTCAGCGGTGAACGACGCCCCTTCGATGTTGACCGGACTGTCGTCGTGGGCCAGCCGCCAGGCCCATGACTGTCCGTCAGCCACGGCCCGTCGACGGGCCTTGCCCAAGGTCTGTTTCAGATACTTGGGCGAGAAGGCCATCACGGGCACCTCTGCCTGGTGCAGTGCGTCGTTGACCACGCGGTGCAATACGAACGGGTCTGCGGTCACGTGCAGGTCTGCCGACACCTTGCCCTTCTTGCTGACCTTCACATCGCCTTCGTGAAAACGCGCGACGAAGCTTCGTGCGGCCTCCAACGGGCCCGACTTCGCCCGTAGGACGACCCGAACACATACACCCATCCGTCGTAGGATGCGATTGACTCGCCGTCGTTGGTGGGTCCCGTGGGCGTGGTGACCGTGGCCTTCAGGTGCGCCGAACTCCAGTTCGCGGTGGGTTCGCTGGTGCCCGCGCGCTGACCGATCAAAGCGATGCACCGCTCGACCGGCCCGTCGTCCAGGATGGTCCAATACAGCGGGTCCCAGCCCAAACGTTCGCGCAGATCCTTCGATTCGCTGGCCACCAGACCGCTGGCTTCCGCCGGTTCCAGATCCAGGTCGACGGCATGATGGATTTGATCAGTCATACGCCAGACCCTTCCCATGCAGGGGGTCCGATAACGGAGGTACCCGGGACGGTCCCGGGTGCACCTGATCAGCGATCGCCGCGGAGTAGGCTTGGGGGCGACATGTCGACTGAACCCCACGCCACCGTCGTCCTTGACAGCATTTCGAAACAGGGGGTACGGCTGACGACAATCGAGGTGACCCTGCACCGGTTCGTGTTGGCCGAGTTGAACACCCACCGGGTGTTCAGTCGCAACTCAGCGTCCTCGCGGGCGATCCCGACATCCAAGCAACTGGCACGTGTGCTGGAGGACCCCGCCGTCCCCGTGGAGTTTGGGGCCAATCAACGCGGGATGCAGGCAGGCGAGCCGTTACAGGATGCCGAGCACAAGGTGGCACTTGATCACTGGTTGTCGGCACGGGACGACGCGGTGGCCGCCGCACGAAGGCTGGTGGATCTGGGGGTGCACAAGCAGGTCGTCAACCGCCTGCTCGAGCCCTTCATGTGGCACACCGTCATCGTGACCTCAACCGAGTGGGACGGCTTTTGGCATCAACGGTGCAGCCCGCTCGCTCAGCCAGAAATCCGGTTGGCGGCCGAGGCCATGCGCACGGCGTTCCTGGCCAGCACACCCCAGACCGTGGCACAGGGGGACTGGCACACCCCCTACGTCCGCGCAGACGAAGGCTTCCTGCCGCCCGACACCCGCAAAAGGATCTCCGCGGCACGATGCGCACGTGTCAGCTACCTGACCCATGAAGGACATCGGGACATCGCCGCCGACGAGGCGCTGTACGAGCGGTTGGTCTCGGCTGATCCCCCCCATTGGTCGCCCCTGGAACATGTGGCCACCCCACTCGGCTCCGGACAGGCCCAGACAGGAAATCTTTTGGGCTGGAGTCAGTTGCGGCACGCCATCACCGATCACCGCGCGGAGCAACCTGCGTAAGGGGTCTTCACCGTCACCGCGGGCGCTGATCACGTCCAATCGGTCAGGTCATCCGGCGTACAGTCCACAGGGTGAGCAGTGTTGGTCCCCCTCCGGAACGCGTCTACACCCCCGATCAGACGCTGCTGCGTCGTTTCGGTATCGTGCGTGCGGTCGGCGGGGCGGCCTATATCGCGGCGGTGGTCATGCTTGCCTCTGTCTACGGACGCGACACCTGGCCGTTGCTCCTGGGCATCCCGGTCCTGGCCGTGGTCACGACGTTGTACTTCAAGCGCTCCATGGCCCTGCCCCGCACCTCGGTGGCGCTGTCGCTGGTTGCCGACAGCATCGTGCTGGGGGGCGCGGCCGCCTTCGTGGGGGGCACGGGCTCGGGCACGGCTGCGTTGTATGTGATCCCCATTGTCAGCGGCGGCATCATCCTGGGCCCCGCAGCCGCAGCGGGATTCACCGCCCTGGCGGTGGTGCTGTCGTGGGGGCAACTGCTGAGCGAACAGTGGGGCCTGGCTCCGTTGCTGCTCCATCGACAGGACCTGGGCGACCGCGTCGTCATCCTGGGCATCATGACAGCGGTGCTGATCAGCGTCGGCTATCTGACCGGTACCTATGCGAGCCGCCTGCAAGACACGATTGCGGCCGCGGGGTCTGAGGCCGATGAGATACGCCGCCGCACCAGACGGCGACGGTCATTCGTGCGTCAGGCGGCACACGATGTCCGGCGCCCGCTGCTGGAGATCGAACGGGTCGCCGCCCAGTTGGATTCAGATCTGCCACTGGGGTCACAGACCAAGCAATCACTGGCATCACAACTGCGTATGCGAACGTCGGAGTTGGAGGCCGAGATCGGCCAGTTGGTCGACGTGGGCGCACTGGACGAAGCTCGGGAGACCAAATTGCAGGCAGTGTTGTTGAGCGACGTGGTGACGGACTGCCTGGCCGATCTGTCCCAGTCGTTACAGGATTATGACGTCCACGTCGACGTGCCGCCCATACGTGTGGCCGGTGATGCCCGGGCGGCCCGTCGGGTCGCCTACAACCTGTTGGAGAACGTCATCGACCACACCCCGCCCGGCACGCGGGTCTGGGTGGAGGGTCGTCAAACGGGTGGGCAGGGGGTATTGATCGTCACCGACGACGGCCCTGGCCTACCACCATCCGTGGCGCGGAGGCTGTTTGACAGCCCATCAGAGGACGTCCGCCCGAGGAAGGTCGGGATGCCGTTGGTCAAAGAACTGGCTGATGCCATGGGTGCGGAGGTCACCTGGTCGCCGCGGACCGGTGGGGGCGCGATCTTCTTGGTCGGTTTCCGACTTGCGCCCAGGGACGCCCCTACCGCCCCGGATCCAGACCACGTTCCCATCGACCACGGGAACTCTTGATCCACACAAGCCACATCAAGATCCATGGCCACATGAACCACATCGGTACACTCTGACCACAGGAGCAACTGACGCGTATGACTTTTCCCACCCTGATGACCGCCATGGCCACGCCGTTTGACACCAACGGCGATCTTGACCTGTCCGCCGCCCAGTCGCTGGCCGACCATCTCGTGGCCACCGGCAGCCAGGGCCTGGTCGTGGCGGGTACCACGGGCGAATCCCCGAGCCTCACCAGCGCCGAGACCCTGGATTTGTTCCGTGCGGTGGTCCAGGCCGTGGGGGACAAGGCGATGGTGGTCGCGGGTACGGGCAAGAATGACACCGCCGCGACGATCAAGGCGACCAAGGACGCCGCCACCACCGGGGTGGACGGAATCATGTTGGTCAGTCCGTACTACAACCGACCCAACCAGCTTGGCCTGCGCCGCCACTTCACGGCTTCCGCAGGGGCAAGTGACCTGCCGGTGATGTTGTACAACATCCCCAGCCGAACGGCGTGTGAGATCGCCCCGGAGACCTTGCTGGATCTGGCGACCACCGTGGACACCATCGTGGCCGTCAAGGACGCGGTGGGCGACATGGCAAAGGCAGGTTGGCTGGCCAACCGGGCGCCCGACGGCTTTTCCATTCTGTCCGGTGACGACGCCAACTGTCTGCCGCTGCTGTCCGTCGGCGGGGTTGGCTTGGTCAGCGTCGCGGCCCATGTGGTCGGCCAGGACCTGGCCCGCATGATCCAGGTGTTTCCCACCGACCCGGCGGCAGCGAGAGCCATTCATTGGCGGCTGCTTCCGTTGTTCCAGGCCCTGTTCACCGAACCCAACCCGGGGCCGTTGAAGGCTGCATTGACACTGTTGGGACTGCCGGGGGGTTCTCTGCGTCTGCCCATGGTGCCGATCAGCACCGAGACGATGGCGGTGTTGCAGGACGCCCTCAATGGCCTGAGCCTGTCGGACCACCGTCCCCAATCTCCACAAGAGGATTTATGACCATTCCATCTGATGCTGCTGTTGTCTCTTTCTACGGGGGTCTGGGGCAGATCGGCGCGAACATGTGCGCCATCGAGGTCGACGGCAAGGCGGTGATCGTGGACGTCGGCGTGACCTTCCCGGACGCCGAACACCATGGCATCGACCTGATCCTTCCCGACTGGTCTGATCTGCTGCAACGCCGTCCCGACATCCGGGGTGTGGTCTTGACCCATGGACATGAGGACCACATCGGCGCGTTGCCGTTCTTCCTCAGAGACTTCCCGGGCATCACGGTGTACTCGGCCAAACTGACCTTGGGACTGCTGGAAGCCAAACTGCTGGAACATCCCGACGCCGACGTGACGATGGTCGAGGTCGAACCGGGTGAAAGGATGGCCGTGGAGCCCTTCGAACTCGAGTTCGTGCAGGTCACCCATTCAATCCCCGACGGCATGGCGGTGGCGGTGCACAGCCCCCATGGCACCATCTTGCACAGCGGTGACTTCCGGTTGGACCAGACGCCGATCGACGGCCGGGTGACCGACCTGCCGCACCTGGCTCAGCTTGGTGATGCCGGGGTCGACCTGTTGTTGTGCGACTCCACCAACGCCGATGTGCCCGGCCATGTGGAAAGCGAGCAGACCGTCGGTTCCACACTGCGGAAGCAATTCGAACAGGCCACGGGACGAGTGGTCCTGACCACCTTTGCAAGCCACGTCCATCGGGTGCAGCAGGCAATCGACGCCGCAACGGATCTGGGCCGCAAGGTCTGCTTCGTCGGGCGGTCGATGGTCCGCAACATGCCGATCGCCCGCAGCCTTGGCTACCTGCGCTATGACGACGACGACATCATCGACATCAGCGACACCAACAACTACGACCCCCGACGGATCCTCATCATCTGCACCGGGTCGCAAGGGGAGCCCTACGCCGCGCTCAGCCTGATGGCCGCGGGCCAGCACCGTCATGTGACCTTGGTGGAGGGGGACACCGTGGTGATGGCGTCCTCACAGATTCCCGGCAACGAACATGCAATCTCAAAGGCGATCAACGGGTTGATGCGACAGGGCGCGACCGTGGTTCATCGGCGGGAGGAGGGGGTACACGTCAGCGGCCATGCGGCCGCGGAGGAGTTGAAGTTCTTCCACAACATCATTCGACCGCGGTCGGTGGTCCCGGTCCATGGTGAATACCGCCACCTGGTCGCCCAGGCGCGGTTGGCCGTGGCCACCGGAGCCGCCCATGACCAGGTGATGGTGTGCAGCGACGGGGATCGGGTCGTCTTGAAGGACGGCCGCCTGGGGCGGGGGGAAAGTTTTGGCAGTGGCCGCGTTTACGTCGACGGGTTGGGTGTGGGGGATGTCGGCAACGCCGTTCTTCGCGACCGCGGTCGGCTGTCCTCAGAAGGCGTCTGCATCGCCGTGCTGCGTCTGGACGCAAAGACCAGGCTGGAGGGCGAACCCCAGATCCTGCAGCAGGGCCTGATCTATGAGGCCGAGAATGCACACC
This sequence comes from Euzebyales bacterium, assembly GCA_038232815.1. Classification (GTDB taxonomy): domain Bacteria; phylum Actinomycetota; class Nitriliruptoria; order Euzebyales; family Euzebyaceae; genus Euzebya. Next base: position 8,052 of record JBBSNE010000004.1, read on the forward strand.
TGCTGGTCGAAGCGGCCAAGGCGTTGGGAGAGGACGTGCGCGCCCTGGGATCCAGCAGCGAGGATGTCATCCGCCGCAAGGTCTATGAGTCCCTCAGCCGGTTCTGGCGTGAGCAGTTGGGCCGTAAACCTGTGGTCGTACCGGTCCTGATGGAGGTCTGAACAAGCGTGCCAACCAGTACGAAGAACAAGAAGCGACCGCCGCCCAAGCGTGGGTCAGGGCGACCAAAGAACGGCCGGGCCACGTCCAAACCCCCGATCTTTGATGCTGACCGTATCCGTGAGATGTGGGGCCTGGGCCTGTTGGTCCTGGCGTTGTTGGCCGGTCTGGGACTATGGGTTCAAGACAGTGCGGGCCTGGCAGGCATCATCCTGGTGAACGTCTTTCGAGGGCTGTTCGGGGTGTTCGGTCTGATCGTGCCGCTTCTGCTGGTCGCCGGGGCGGTGCTGCTGCTGCGTCAGGCCCGACCGCACAACGCACGCATCGTCGGCGGGTTCTTGCTGGGACTGCTGGCAACCATGGGATTGTGGCATCTGGCAAACGGCGGGCCCGGTCCCAACGCAGGACGCCAGGCATTGCATGACGCCGGGGGCTGGGTCGGCATGGCCATGTCGGTCCCGTTGGAAGCCGTCGCGGCAGTACCAGGCGCCGTGGTCGTCCTCAGCGGTCTGTTGGCACTAGGTCTGTTGATCCTGACCAACACCCCTTTGCGTGTGGCAGCCCGAGCCACCATCACCCTGTTCGTCAGCGATCAGCCCGCCTCTGACCGCTCTGGAAACGGCGGCTCCCAACCTGATCAGTCTGACTCCGGGGCACCCGACGCCGAGTACGTCGAGGACTTCGGTAGCGACCAGGACCAGGACCAAGACCAGAGCCCGGGACACCTTCACGCCATCACCGAACTGGACATCAGCTTGGACCCGCCGGCGGAGGATGCGACGCTCAAAGATCCGGCGCGTGCCGGCACCGTGGTCCTGGCCAAGGGCCCACCCGCCGACCAAGAACACGGCAGCGGACGCAGTGCTGCGGATGAGGCCGAGCGGGCCGACCTGGCCGGTGAGGAGTATGAGCAGACCAAGGACGAAGTTGCTAGCTATGCCGCCGCCAACGGCCTGGCACGCCAGTTGGTGACCAATCCGCAGCACGCCGACTACGTCCTGCCCCCCCTGGATCTGCTGCGCACCGGCAAGGCCGGCAGTGGCAACGGACAACACATGGAACGCATGACGCAGGCACTTGAGACCATGTTTGAGGAGTTCGGCGTCGACGCCCGCGTCGTCGCGGTTCGTCGCGGCCCCACAGTGACCCGCTTTGAGATCGAACTCGGGACCGGGGTCAAGGTGTCCACGATCACCAAACTGGAAAAAGACATCTCCTATGCCCTGGCCACCCCTGAGATCCGCATCGTCGCTCCGATCCCCGGCAAGGTTGCCATCGGGATCGAGGTGCCCAACACGGAGCGAGACCACATCACCTTGGGCGACATCCTGCGGTCGCCCGAGGCTGCGGCGCAGACTCATCCGCTGACCGCCGGCATCGGTCTGGACATCTCGGGACGGCCGGTGACCGTCAACCTGGCGAAGATGCCTCACCTGTTGATCGCCGGGGCCACCGGATCCGGCAAGTCGGTGGTCATGAACGGCATCGTCACCTCGGTCATCATGCGTAACACGCCTGATCAGGTCCGGATGATCCTGATCGACCCCAAACGGGTGGAGATGACGACCTATGAAGACATCCCCCATCTGTTGACACGGGTCGTGACGGATCCGAAACGGGCCAAGGATGCCCTTGACTGGGTCGTAGCGGAGATGGAACGACGTTACGACGTCTTGGCCCGTTACGGCTTCCGCAACATCGATCGCTACAACGAGGCCGTGCTCGGGGGTGAACTGGACGACGTGGCCGTTTCAGGGGCGGCAACCGATGAGGGCAACGAGGACACCTCGAAAGAGGAGTCCATGCCCTACATCATGTGTGTCATCGACGAGTTGGCCGACTTGATGATGGTCGCACCCCGTGACATCGAAGGCGCCATCGTTCGGATTGCACAGATGGCCCGGGCCGTGGGGATCCACTTGATCATCGCCACCCAGCGTCCCTCGGTCAACGTGGTGACGGGACTGATCAAGGCCAACGTCCCCTCCCGGATTGCGCTGTCGATGGCCACGGGCCACGATTCAAAGACCATCTTGGACCAGCACGGGGCGGAAAAATTGATCGGGATGGGCGACATGTTGTACATGCCCGCCAACGCCTCCAAGCCCCACCGACTGCAAGGCTGTTACATCGACGAGACCGAGATCGAGAAGGTCGTTGAACACTGCAAGAACCAGGCCGAAGTCATCTACGCGGACAACGTCGTCAAGCAGGGCCAGGAAGCGGCCATGGCCGATGTCACCGGTGACGATGCCACTGACGAAGACCTGACCAGGGCCGCGATGGAGTTGGTGGTGCGCTCGGGGCTTGGATCCACCTCAATGCTGCAGCGAAAGCTCAAGGTCGGTTTCGCCCGCGCCGGCCGTCTGATGGATGAGTTGGAGACCATGGGGATCGTCGGCCCCTCAGAGGGACCCAAGGCCCGAACCGTTTTGATGACCGTCGATGAACTGGAGAATCGCAGCAGCGTCGACGCTTGAGCGGAGCGCAGGTTTGACGGCCCACCAGCGGCCGGATGTGGTCAACTGACCGCTGATATCATGCAGACCCAGTCTGTACGGAAACGATCCTGCGACCGCCGATGACCCCGGCAGCGCCTGTCACGTATCAGGAAGCTTGCATGGACGACAACAAGATCAACAACAAAGCCATGGTCACGCTATTGTCCCGATTCGCTGGCACGTTGGTGGGTCAGTTCAAACTGGACGAGGTGGTGGACCAGTTGGGTGTCGACATGCAGGAGGCGTTGGACGTCCAGGGGGCCGGGGTGATGGTGGGGGATGACGATGACAACCTGCACTTCATCACGACGTCAGCCGGCACCTTGGCCGAACTTGAACGCCTGCAGCTGGAACTGCAGGAGGGGCCGTGCCTGTTGGCCTACCAGACCGGCCAACACATCGAAGTAGCGGATCTGAGCACCGACCCCCGTTTCCCCGAGTTTGGCCCCAAGGCCATCGACGCCGGCATGTGTGCGGTCTATAGCTTTCCCATGACCATCGACGGACAGGTCATCGGGGCGACCAACCTGTATCGCGACGAACCCGGGAGACTGACACCCGTTCAACGCGAGGCCGGTCAGACGTTGGCGTACGTGGCGACGATGTATGTCCGCAACGCAAAGGATTCGGCTGACCGGGATCTGATGACGCGGGGGCTGCAAGACGCGTTGAGCAATCGGGCCCATCTGGAGCAGGCCAAGGGCTATTTGATGCACGCCCATGACGTCAAAGCCGCCACAGCCTATGAGATGATCCGCAGTTATGCGCGTCCACGGCGGATCAAGGTTCGGGAACTTGCCGAAGAGATTTTGCGTGGGACCGTCGATGTGGCCGACGGTTGGGGCAAGCCGTCGTGACAGCCACGGTGTTCACCTAGCGGCTGGGGCGACGTTCCCAGACCCCCAGGTCGAACAAAGGATCGTGGTGGGTGGTCAGACGTTGCAGGAATTGCAGACTGTCCAGCCACGGTCCGATCTGATCGCCCCGCTGGGGGTAGTTCGTCGCAGCCGTGTAGTGCACGGCCACAAGACTTCCCCCCGGCTCCAGCCATTCGCTCAACCTCTCGGCCGCCGTTCGCAAGCCCGCCGGGGTCAAGTAGTAGGCGACCTCTGACAACACGACCAGATCACCCGTACCCGGGGGCCAGTAGTCGGGAAACGTCGCCTGGACGACTTCGACATGGTCAAAGCGCCGGAGCCGCTCTCTCGCGCGTTCGACGGTGTCAGCTATGAAATCGAAGGCCACCAGCGCATCGCAACGTGGTGCCAAGCGTCGGGTCAAGGCGCCGTTGGAACATCCGGGTTCCAGACCTCGGCGATAGTGACGGCGGGGGAGAGCGGCACACGTGAGGGCAAACTTGCGCTGCTCATAGAACCGACTGTCAAATCCCCAAGGGTCTACCGCACCGGCATACATGTCCTCGAAATATCCGACATCGTGGATCAGTCGGGTGTCGGGCTGATCGGCGGTCACAAGTGGGAAGGTGGTGGGGGTAGTGTGCCGAGATGCTCCAGGTCACGCTCGGCGTGGTCTTGTCGTAGGTACAGGTGCACGTCGGCATACCGTTTGGCGACCGCGGCGTCGCTGACGAAGGGCCGGGGTCCCAGGGACCGGCTGAAGTGGTCCAACACCCCGGTGCACAAGCGTTCGATCATGTGGCGGGCGGCGCGCGCCCGATATTGCGCAGCCACCCCGTCGGTGGGATGACGGTCGATTTCGTCCCCGGCTTGCCGCAACACCGCCTGCATCGTCCAGGCTGCACTTCGCATCGAGCCCAGATGGGACAACCGGTGGGGATCCGACCCCGTCAACTTCTCAGCTGCATCGACCAGTCCCAATGCGCCACCGGCCCAACAGGCGGCAGGTCCCATCGCCCCATGCCAAAAGCCCGGTCGGTCGAGGTAGAAGCCGGGGTCGCCGATCACTCGATCGGGGGTGAAGGGATGACCATCGAACTGCACCTGGCCGGTGTTGGTGTCGCGCAGGGCCGGGCTTGCCCAGTGATCCAACTGTGTCGAGATGGTCGGCCCGTCGCGGAGAGCGACGTCCACCAAAATCTGACGATCAGACGAATCCAGCGCCGTGACCAACGCCCGGTCCACGATCTGAAGGCCGGAACAGAATGGTTTGAGCCCCGTCAACAGTGTCCGGTCCGCATCGACATGCAACGACGCGTTGGGGCCACTGGCTGCCCACACGCCATAGGTGGACGCGGGCACAGGCGCACAGCCGGCTTCGGCCATGATTGCCAGCGCGTCGGCATGTGCCTCGGCCAGCCGGGCCAGATCGACGGGTTCGATCCGTGCCAACTGTGCCAGGGCTGCATGCCGTCGCCCCGTGGCGCCGGTAGCGGGCACTGCAAGCTCGGCCAACATCCCGGCCGCCAGGGTGCGTAACCGGGCCGTCATGCCTTCACCAGCGGGTGGGGTCATGCGCCGACACCGTGCAGGGTGGCCATGTCATCGGCAAACCCCGCGGGGGCGCGTCCGCGCCGTCGCGCGCTGGTCTGCACGGTCATGGCGGTGGTCTGTATGACCGGCCCGATGGCGGCCAACCTGTGCCACAGATCATGGTCCTCACCCGTGGGAAGGTCACGCCATCCCCCGGCAGCCAGGTACGCATCGCCGCGCATGGCCATGTTTGCACCGTGGACATGGTCGTGAGTGCCGTCGGGTGCCAGCTGGTAGGACCTTGCAAACGCGTGACGTAGGGTGATCGTCGCGTCGCTGCGTAGCTGGACGATCCCGGCGACACCGACGATGCCGTGACCGGCCAGCTGTAGCTGTGTGGTGAACCAGTCCGGTCCGACCAATGTGTCGGCATCCGTGGTGGCGATCCACACCATCCGTGGTTCGTACGGCACGGCGGACAGGGCATGGTCGGTGCCGTGGCGACGAGCAGCACCGACATTGCAATGGTCGGTGACCAAAACCACATCGTTGATGTCGTTGCACACCCGTCTGGCGATTGCCGCCGTTGCGTCCACGCAGGCGTCGGCGACGACGATGACACTGCTGGAGACGTGGGGTGGCAGGTGTCGTCGTGCGGCGGCGATGCTGTGCAAGGTCGCCGCGATGTTGCCCTCCTCGTTGGACGCGGGAACGACGACAGCCACATGACGGGGGACAATGGCAGGCGCCGTCATGAGCCCGAGTCCGACGGGATGTAGTACTCGTTGTTCCAGGTGAAGGGCTCGAGCTCGATGGGCGACAGGACCGGGACCGCCGCAATGTCGGCAGTGATTTGACTGCGGTGCTGCTGCAACGCTCTGTGACGGGCCTGCCGTTCGTGACGCGCCAGGACGACTTTCACAAGACGTCGCTTTGCGACCTGGTCGATGTCGGCGTGATGCCACGTCCAAAACAGACCAAAGACCAACGGTGTCTGGGTCATGCCCGCTGCGCGTTCGGCAGCACGTCCGCAGGCTTCGTGGTCGGTGTGGTGGTCCCCGGTCCATGGTGCGACGATCAGGCCGACGTTTGTGGCCCGTGCCACGATGGCCTCAACCAACGCGTCTTCGTGGCTGGCCACCCCACCATCGGGCAGACCCAGACGGCAGGTGTCGTCAGCAGATACGCCCAGGATGTCCAACGCGCCGCGCTGTTCGCCGGCGCGAAGAGGGCCAAGGTCCGTCACCTCCGGGTAGGCGGCCTCACCGTCAGTTACTGCAAGCACCTCCACGTGGGCTCCTCTGGTCCGCTGCCGCAGGATCAAACCGCCGGTGGACAGCACTTCGTCATCGGGATGAGGGGCCACGACCAGCGTGGGCACCAGGGGTGGTTGCCAGGGTCTGGCCTGGTCCACGATCGGGGTCCACCGGGTGGCCAGCAGTTGCGTCGTTGCCTGGGTGCCGGTCACCGAAGACCGTTTCTGATCGCCTCGCGGTACAACTCGACATATTGGGAAGCCATGGTTGTGGCCGCCAAGCGGCTCTCTGCGACCTTGCGACACACCCGTCGCTCACAGGCTGCGGCAGCAACGATGGCGTGGGCCAACGCGCCGACATCATCAGGGGGCGCCAGCGCCCCGACTGCCGGTTCGACGATCTCTGCCAGGGCGCCTCGGTCAAAGGCGGCAACCGGCGTCCCACAGGCCAACATCTCGGCCGCCACAAGGCCGAACGGTTCGTCCCAGCGTGGGGTGACAACCCCGACTGCGGCGTCGCCATACACCGCCGTCAGGTCAGCGCTGCCCAAATGGCCGAGCCAACGGGCATCGGCGCCAAGCCGTGGACGAATCTGCTGACAAAAGTAGTCATCGTGCTGAACCGGCCCCGCCAAGACGATGGGAAGCCCTGCCGCTCGGGCAGCGTCGATGGCCATGTGGGGGGCCTTCTCCGGGACGATCCGGCCGCTCCACACACAACCGCCGGACCTGCCTTGACCCGGTGGCCAAGCGGTGATGTCGACACCGTTGTGCACGACGTGGGTCGCGATCGCGGGCCAGCGTCGGCTGAGTGCGTGGGAAACCGCCACGACAGCGTCGCGGGACCCGGCCCTGCGCCGATGCTCGTGCGCCCGTTGCAGCCACTCAAAGGGTGGTGTGTGCAGGGTGTGCACCATGGGCAGACCCAGCAGCGGTTGGAGGACGGGCGGAAGGTGATGCAACGAGTTGTTGTGCACCACGTCGAACGCGCCGTGCACGATGCGGGTCAACACATCGCGGTACCCCTCCTCTTCGCTGGCATAGCGTCCCGGAGGCATGGCGTTGTCGGTGCGGACAGAACCAGAAAAATCCGGTGCCCGCGCCACAATCGGTTCGACGCGCAGATCTGCGGGGGTCGGGTCGGTAGCGGGACCTGCGTAGACAGTGACCCGGTGCCCCAAGGATTGCAGGCTGCGGGCAAGCACCGCGGTATGGCGCTCCATGCCCCCGGGACAGGGTTCGCCGATGCCGAATCGGGCTGGTCCGATGACCGCTATCGACAACGGAGCATGAGAACGCAAGGAACACCCTCTCCGGCGCCCTGAGGGGATGATGGCTGGGCTGCCTGATGATCTGCTATCCCCCCGTTGCCGCGCTGAAACTTTGGGTAGAGCAAGACGGCAACCCCGGGGTCGATACCCCCCCCAACCACCAGAAAGACAGCAGATGAATTTGACCCTTGACCCGCCGCGGCACACGCCCTCCGGCCTCACCGCAGGATGGGGACGCTGATGGTGAGCGGCGCAGAGATGCTGTCCCGCATCATGGCCCTGATCGGTGTGATGGTGTTGAGCGTCACCGCGGTGGACGTCTTGGCGACCACAGCCAGCATCAGCGAGCCGGGCGGCAAGCTGACCCGTTCCTACGGTGACCGCCTATGGGCCTTCGGACGGCGTTGGGTCAGGGGGACTTCGTCGCCGTGTCGGGTGTCGGCCAGGCCGCCACGATGTTGTGCGTTCTTGATCGACGTTGCCGGCAGGGTGGAACAGACGACCCAGCAGCACTTCAGTTATCCGGTCCTTCACTATTTTCACAGCGAACACCGACGCACAGCATTGTCCCCCTCCGTGGCGCGTCTGGACGAGGCTCTGATGTTGACACTCAACACCGCCCCGCCCGAGGCAGACCTGTCCCCCGCAGTGCCGCTGGTGCTGCGGATGACCAGGGGGTTCTTGGAGGCAATCAGCCCCACGTTCATCGAGCCCGCGAACGCCGCGCCGTCGATACCTCGGGATCATGATGCCGATTGGGCCGTTACCCCGGAGATCGGCTGGGAACAGTTCTCCGCGCACCGGAGGTTGCTGAAGGGGTTCGTCGAGACCGAGGCCTGGACCGGGGACGACGTCGGTTCAACCGACTCGCCCACATGACAGCGCCTTCACGACAGCGCACTCAAAAAGGCGGGAGGGCGCCGCGGTGGCACCCTCCCGACGAAATCGCATCGGCGGTGGTTACTTCGACGCGTCCTCCGCGGTGGACTTGACCTGCTGGCCGTGAGCCTGTGCCGTGTCCTTGGCTTGTTCCGCCTCTGACTTGGCGTGGTCGCTGACCTCGCTCGCAGAATCCTTCGCCGAGCCCTTCAGCGACTCAACCGACTCCTGCGCCGACCCCTTAAGGTCCTCTGCCTTGTCCTGGACCTCTTCTTTCAGCTCCTGCACGGTCGATTGGGCCTCACCACGGAGCTGCTCCGCGGTATCACGCAACTGCGGCTCGATTTGCTTCACCGCGCGGCGCTCCTCCTCAGTGGTTGGTGCAACGCTACCCAGAAGGGCACCCAGACCGAAGGCAATTGCGCCAGCGGCCAGGGGGTTGCCGCGGGTCTGGCGTTCGAGCACGTCGGGCGAGTGCTGAATGGATTCGACCGCGCCCTGGGCGCTGCTCCGCACGCTGTCTGCGGCACTGGACACCGATTGTTTGGCCGAATCGGTGACGTCTCCTGCCTTGTCACCGATGCCGCGGCCACTGTCGTCCACCCGTACCCGGGTGGTCTCGGTCGCCCGGGCATCGCCGTAGTAGACGTCGTCGTAATACACGTCGCGCCCGTCGTTGCGGCGTTCGGTGTGATCGGGTGAGCCCATGATGCTGTCCTTCATGTTGGTCCAACGTTGACGCCACCGTGCCTGCTGACGATCCACCACTCGGCTGGGGGTCACCCGGTCCTCGATGGCATCGACGGTATGGGTCATGCGCTGGCGTTGTTGTTGAATTTGTTCTCTCAGCTGATCTGCTTCTTGGCCCATCTGACATCCTCCTTGACGGATTGCACCGTCTGTTCTGGTGTGGGATTGAGTTCATCGAACTTCTTCTTGCCGGCCATGCCCAGAATTGCGGCGGCGATCAGGTAGACCAGGCCGACCAAGGCAAACGCGAAACCGGCCGGCATGATCTCCGCCAAGCCCCACGCGATCGCGAAGGACAACAGGATCAGTGCCATCAAGCCGGCAACTGCGCCGGCGCCCAACAGGCCACCTGCCTTGCCGGCATCCTTGGCCTCGGCCTTCAACTCGACCTTGGCCAACTGCACCTCGTCGCGGACCAGTGTTGAGAATTCGCTGGTCAGCTCACCGAAGAGCTCGCCCAGGCCTTTGTTCGGCTGAAGTGGTTGGGTCGGATCCTCCGCGCCGGGCGCTGTGGTCTGGTAACCGTCCGGCGGGTTCAGCGGGGTACTCAAACCACACCCCCTGAGGGGCGCTCGGGTGGCACCACGCCGGTCCGGGGCGACCCGGCAGCAGGAGCGGTGGCGGGCGGGGTCACAGGTACCGGATCAGACGCAGGGGGAGCGGCGGGTAGGGGGCTGTCGGACATCGCTGCGGGAGCGGTCCGGGCGTCGTACTGGGTCAGCCGGGCTGTGCCTTGGCGTTGGTCTCCTCCTCCGCCCGAGGAGGGGTCGAAATTTGCGAGACGGGCGACCCGGCTGGATGCGAAACCGGCGAGGGTGGCGCCGAGCAAGAACATCCCGGGGCGGCGGCGGGCGAAACTCTTGAGATCGTCCATGACCGCGTCAAGGTGGCCGTCCTGCAGTTTGGTCGCGAACTGTGACACCTGGTCACCCAACGATCCGACCAAGCTGGGGATCATTCCCTCCGCGTCGGTGTCACTTGCCATCTTTTGCATCTGACGTCCGATGTCGGACAGGCCACTCCCGGCGCGTGACGCCTGTTGTTCGGCTTGTTCTTTCAGTTGACCTTGTGCGGTTGCCGACACGTCCTTCAGATGGTCACGTGCCTCCTTGGCAACCTCCTTGGCCTCGGCCGCCGCCTCGTCCTTCAGTTCGCGGCCCTGGTCGGCGGCATGTCCGCCGACGTTCGCAGCACGTTCCTTGGCATCGTCCTTGACGACCGCAGCCCGTTCTTTGGCCTCTTGCTTGGCGTCTTCTGACGTGGTCTCGCCGGTGTACCCGGTGGTCGTTCGTGGTGGGTTCGGTGTTGACATTATCTCTCCTTCGTCGCTAGGCGGGTTGGTTCGGTACGGTCGTCGCTACCGAAATTGGGCGCGTACAGGTGGAACCACAGATGGAACAACGCGGGACCGATCAGGCGCAGAATCGCGACGACGACGTACAACTCTGCGTGACGCCACCTGAAGGACCTCCTCCATTGTCGGGACCTAGTACTAACCTCGTCGTCGGTGGACTAAACTGTCCATAGCCCAGGCCGCAGCCTCGTTTCATTCACCCCAAATCACGGGCAGGTGACATACATGTCAACAAACCCCCCATTCCCCGACGACCGCGACGACGCCGACGCCGACGACGACGCCGACATCGGCCATGACGACGACGTCGTGGTCGACCGCGACATCGTGAACGACAGCGACCGTGATGTCGTTGTGCACGACGACGACGACGTCATCATCCGGCCCGCTGATGACGACCCGGATGTCATCGTTGACCGCGACACCACGGTGAGGGACGACACGGTGACGTCGGAACCGGTCACCGACACCAGCATGAACCGTGACGTCCAGCGCGAACCTCGTGACGTGTACGTGGAACGCGAAACCTACCCACCGCCGGCGTATGGCACCCCCGACCGGGGGGATTACGACCCGGTGGACACCGTCGACAGGCACGCCAAGACCAGCGCCGCTGCAGTCTTTGCCCTGGTCTTTGGGCTGTCGGCCCTGTTTTGTGCGCTGGCACTGATCCTGTCCCCGTTGGCGATCCTGTTCGGCATCATCGGCTTGATCCTGGGAATCGTGGGGATGAAGAAAGGTGCGTTGCCGGACGTGACCGGTCGGGGGGTTGCGATCAGTGGTCTGGTCCTGTCTGTCCTCGGCCTGCTGTTGGGCATCATCGTCGTCGCCGGAGCCGCCACCTTCCTCAGCAACAGCGAGAACATGGACCGTATCGAACAGCGACTTGAGGATCTGCGGTCGGACTTCCCCACCGAGATACCGACGGACTTGACGAACTAGACCTTCCGCGCTGCCACTGCCCGTCCGAAGGCACCGACAGCAGCGATGGCCGCCGCGACGCCCCGGCGGACATCAGGATCGCCAAGCTGCTTCGCCAACGTCAGCACCGAGGGGGCGGGCAATGACGTGGCCTTGTCAGCAGCCGCCACGCCTGCGGTGATTCCGGAGACCAACTGCCTGGCGCCCTGAGAGCCCAGCACCCCTGACAGCCCGCCGAGCGCGGCCAGCGCTTTCATCTTGTCCGCATCGACACCCCGTATGAGTATCTTCGCCAGATCCGGATAGGCCCGGACCGCGCCGGTGGCGGCTCGCAGCAGACCACTGTCGTAAAGGGCCCGAATCAGGTCGGCGGCCTGCGCATCCGCCTGACCGGTGGGTGACGGCGCGGGGGTGTAGCGAATCGGCTTTGCCATGGTGGTGTCCTTACGTCCCGGGCTGACGATAGTCGCCGCGAGCCCATTTGCGTTCCACCTCGACGCCGGTCTGTGGGGTGGGGTTGCCGAAGCGATGGTGATTGCGGGGCAACGGCGGTCCGTCGGGATCATCGGGCGGTCCGCCCTTGCGCGCTCGA
>JBBSNE010000005.1:0-19486 GCA_038232815.1 Euzebyales bacterium
CGTCAGTGGCCGGGTGATCAGCAACATCACCGGCGTCGACGCGGCCGCTGACAACAAGACCAGTCGGGCCCGGCTGAGGGGCGGGGGCACTTCTTGATGGTCCGCCAGGCGGGCCATCGACGGATGGAGCATCGCGGCCCCGACGAAGGCGGAGCTCATCATGTACCCGGCGTCGGCCCAGCCCCACTCCGCATAGGTTCCGGCCAGTTCCTGCAGGTAGTAAAAGACATCGGCGGTGGTCAACAACACCAGACCGACCAACAACAGCAGAATGCTCCTCGGGGTTTTGAGACCCGCTGCCACCAGTCGGGCGATCGTCGCAACCAACGCGATATCAAGTAGCGGGTAGGTCGTCCCGACAACTACGTCCAGCGTCGGGGCGTCGGACTGCACGATGCTGGGTTCGACCACGAAGATCCACAACAAGAGTCCGGCCGCACCGGCCAGGACCAACGCGTCGTAGGTGGCGATTCTGTGCCCCGGAGACTGCCGGACCCGCACCAACAACAACGCACCCACGATCATCACCAGCGTGGCGATGATGAACAGCACATCGGCGGGCGAGGGGTAGGGGTCCTGACCGGTCCGTGCGTAGTAGATCCACATGAGGTCGGCGGCGGCATAGCCGCCTGCCCCGAACAGCAGGATCCCCCATCCGGCCTGCGTCAGTCCGCCCGGGCGGTAGTGCAACAACGCAACCGTCCCGGCGATGACCGTGGCGACGACCCCCGCCAGCAGCAGTACCACCCACGTTCAGCGCGGCTGCGCATGAAGCTTCGTGTGTTCGAAATAAACGTCGAGTCGTCCGTTGACCAGGCCTGCACGGAGGATCTGGCTGTGCCGCAACACCGTGGGCAGCACCAACGACCGCGTATAGGACCCGACCTTCACGTACAACTCATCCCCTCTGTTGAAGGCTTCGACGTCTGCCTTGGACACAAATGGTAATGCCAAACTCAACAGCCAGCCATCTTCTACCGGTTCAAAAATCAGCGGTGAACCCGTGGAGAGCACCCCTTGTGGCTTGTCACCGGCATACAGCTGCGCCGCCAGCGTCGCCAAACGATCCACGCCCACCACCTCGTCGTCCAACAACGGTGCGGTCAAGACCGGAAGGTCACCAAAGCTTTCAGCCAGATGGTCCATGTGTTCGGCTTGACGGGCCTTCCATTGATCGAACCACGGATCACGCACCTCGTCGGGAATCATGCGGTTCACCACCACGGCATCGACGTGGTAGCCGAACAACGACAGGTACGTGTAGGTCCGACGCGCTTCCGCCATGACCATGCGCTCAGGATTGGTGACCAGTCGCACCGAGGTGGTCTGGCCGTCGCCCAACAGGTCACGGACCTGTTCGAGGTTTCTGTACAGCCGTTCCACGCTCCCGTGCAGTCCATCGTCGGGTAGTGGCATGGAGGTCATCTGTCCCAACATCGGCCGGACCACCCGGGCGATCTTGCGTTCCACCGGGAAGATACGTTCCATGTACCAGCCAAGGGCGTCGGGAAGGCTCAGCAGCCGCAGGGTCTCAGCCGTCGGGGCGCAATCGACCACGATGACGTCGTAGGTGCCTGCCCGGGCATGGTCGTGCACGTCGATCAGGCTGAAGATCTCCTCAAGCCCTGGAAGAACCGACAATTCCTCGGCCTGCACCTCGCCGATGCCCGACCAGCGCAACAGCGCGATCAGATATTCCTGGATCTCTCGCCAGTTGTCCTCCAACCGGGCCTGTGCATCCAGTTGCACCGCATCAAGACCGGGTTGGATGGTGACCGGATGCGCAGCCAGTTCGATGTCGAAGCTGTCAGCAAGGGAGTGGGCCGGATCGGTCGACATGACCAACGTGCGTGCCCCTGTCGCTGCTGACGCCAACGCCGTGGCAGCCGAGACCGAGGTTTTGCCAACCCCACCCTTCCCGGTGAACAGGATGACTCTCACTGTGAGAACGCCGAAGGAACTGTGAGGACCGTCATGTCTCGGCGCGGCGTTTGATTGACCGCAAGGATTCGTTGACGGTGCGTTTCGCAAAGCGTCGACGCACCACGCCTGGGAGGGGGACGGTTGTCTCCAGCATCAACTCATAGGTCAGGAGGGTGGTGCCGTCGGCGTTGGCACTCATCTCATAGGCCCCGTCGTTGACGGTGATCATGTCCCCGTCGACCAAGACCCAGTCGACGCGAGAATCGCCGTAGGTGTAGGCCAAGGTCATCCCCATGGTGACCCCGACGGCACTGAGCACGTAGCGCACGGTGTCGGCACGACCATCGCGGCGGCGGCGCAGCACCTCCACCTCTTTGAACTCCTCCATCCATTCGGGGTACAGCTCATAGCTGGTGACGGTGTCGTACACCGCACCGACCGGCGCGGTGACGACGATCGATTCCCTCACCTGGTCACTGGCCACTGCCGTCCTTCGTGCCGTCGGTCACGACAGGATAACCAGACCGCCCACGGCGATCACTGCGGCCGTCGCCCCGACGACCAGTTGGACGAACCGATTGGAATCCAACCACGGCTGACGTCCACTGCACCCGGCCCTGACGTCTGCGGGGCCGGTGATCCACACCACTGCGACACCCGCCAGCAATGGCAGGCTGCTCAATCGTCCGGCGAGTCCCCCGAACCACAGGATCAGTGCTGTGGCCAGCCACAGACCGGTTATGCCGGCCCTGGCAATACCGACGGCGGGTTGGCCTGTTCGCAAGTGCCCCAGACCCGGCATGATCCGTTCCAATGCTCGTGCCCGGGCGACCTCGTGTGGATCTGCTGCATGAGATGGGGGATCCGGGCGCACGACGACCGGCCGAGACCGGACCGATTCGTCGAAACCCCGGTGACACTGACCGCAAAAGAGGGCGTTGTCCAGGTTGATGGCATCACACGAGGGACAGCGCATCGGCCTACCTGGCCCCTTGCGCCGAAGGTCGCGCGGCAGCATCGGCTTGGTGCGCGGCCACCTCACGCGCATAGATGGCCAATTCCCGTGCCTGATGAGTGATCAGCTGTGGATGCGGTTCGGCACCGGGAGTCCGCCCAGCCTCCAGGCGCCTCTTCAGATCGTTCATGCCGTTCCTGACGAAGCGTCGATGCACCGTGGTCCAGCGCGTGGCGCTGCGCTTGTGGGTGTGTCCACGAAGCAGGTAGTGGACGACCACGCCCTCGGGTTCGTCCAGATGAAACCATTCTCCAGTTCCTTCTACGTCGCCCCAGACGGAGAACTCAAGTCCCTTGTCGCGGGGCCTGACACGATCGATGTCGACCCACAGCCGTTGTGGCAGATGGGGTCGCGGGGGCGTGATGTGCAGCACGTAGCGGTCCGCAACCTGGCGGCGAACCGTCAGGCCTGGCCACCATGCGCCCCAACCGCCGACCTCGGCCACCAGCGCGTTGACGGTACTCCGGCGAGAGCGGATGAAGATCTGATCCCAGATCTCAACCTGCGGGTCCTGGGGCGGCTTGGTGCTAGACAACGACGGCGGCACCCAGCGCCGCGATCAGCACCGCGGCCGCGATCACCGATCGCAGGACCGCAGACCTGTCGCCCCCCTCCACCCAGCGCCACAGCGCCGCCATCATGGCACCCGCAAGCAATCCACCGACGTGAGCCTCCCAGGCGATGTTTCGGATGATCAACGGCAGCCCCAGGTTCAGCAACAACAACGGCAACAGCTGGCTCAGCCCCGCCCGCCCAGCCGCGGTGTGCCGAGACAAAAAGGCGGCGGTCACCCAGGCCCCGAACAATCCGAATATTGCTCCGGATGCCCCGAGCGCCGATCCCGCGTCGTTGGCAAGCTGAAACGCCGCGCCACCGGCTGCCGCGCTGGCCACGTAGAACAGCACGAAGGGCACCGACCCGTAGCGTCGTTCCAGTTCCGGTCCGAAGATGTACAACGCATACATGTTGAACCCGATGTGGAACAGCGATCGGGGCGAGTGCAGCAGGGCTGCCGACACCGTCCGATACACCTCGCCCTGATCCACACGCCCGACGTTGTCGATCAACGCGTTGCTGAGCACCGACCAGACTTGCGGCGCGACGAAGGCCAACGCCCCGATGGCCACGGTGACGGCCAGGATGGTCTTGGTCACCGGGGCCCCGTCCAGGCTGCCTCGACTACGAATCTGCGACGCCGTGACCACCTTGTTTCGACCTGAGGGGGCGGCGCACTCGGGACATTTTTGTCCCACGGCGGCCTGACGGGTGCAATCCACACAGATGGGCCGACCACACGACGAACACGACAGGCGCGTCGGTCGATCGTCGTGTCGATAGCAGACCGTGGCGACGGGGTTGTCCCCGGCCCGGTCCGGCGGTGGTGGGACTGGCGTGGAACGGTCTGACACCCTGCCAGCCTGCCACGCACGATCAACCGGGGCCTCCGTGGACCTTCTGGAGGGGTCCCGTTCGGGGCAACGCGTCGACCGGTGAGCAATCAGCCCAGACGGCGGTACTCCCCCAGGGGCATCGCCACGAAGCCCTCGGCGAAGCCCCGGCCACCCATTGCACCCTGGGAACTGCGGTAGGCCGCCAGGCCGGACGCGGTTCGCACATAGTCGACGGTCTCCAACGCCGTCGTGTATTCGGCCAACGCCGCCTGTTTGCGGGCGAAGACCGTTGTGACGTCCACCAGGGCGGTGATCGGCCCCGCGCCCCAGACCTCATAACCAAGGATCAGGACATCCTCGTCCAGACCGCAAGACATCGCTGCCGTGGCCACCGCGGCGTGGTCTGGATGGGGGTCCCACAGCGTCGGCACATAGATTGCCGCGGCGTCCCGCCCATGCTCGGCGATCAATTGCGCGACGCGGTCGATGGACCGCTGCAAGGTCCCATCTGCCAACCTGGCGAAATGCGGCGCGTTCGGGGTTCCCAGATGACGCAGCGCGCGACACGACTCCTGCTCTCGTATCGCAGACCGATCCCGCTGGCCGCCGGCACCTGCGTCCCCCGAGGTCACCACCAACACCGTGACGTCATCTCCTGCAGCAAGGTGCAGGGCGACGGTCCCGCCGGGACCGATCACCTCATCATCGGGGTGCGGGGCGACCACCAGCGCCGGTCCTGGCGGCGGGCCCATAAGAACGACCGGGCCGCCCTGGACACGGGAAGCCACGGTCAGTGCAGGCCGTCGGACGTTGGTCGGCAGCTTCAAAATCCCGCGGCTTCCGGCCCGTCTGATCCGTCGCCGCAACGCCGGACCGACCCTCATTCCTCGTCATCCGATCCGTCGCTGACATCGTCGCGCGGTGGTGTGGGCGGCGGAGTACGACCGGTGCGCCGTGACGGGGGCTGCAGATGATCGGTTTCGTTTTCAGCGACGCCATGATCGGTCGCCAGGTGGTCGGCAAGCATTGGCGCCAGGTCGAACCGCAGCGGGCACAACGGGCACTGTCGGATCACGACGACACATCCAGCGCTGTGATGAACGGCTGCAGGACCTGGAGCATACCGACGGGATTGTCCACCATCGGGCTGTGCTGGGCGGCGCTGATGACCGCGTAGGTCGAGCCTGGGATGCGTTTGGCCAACAGGCGCTGCTCGCGTGGCAGCCACGACGTGTCCCCCTGCCCGTGGCACACCAGGACAGGGAAGTCGATGCCGTAGGTGAACGCACCCAGCGGTGTCGCGGTGATCAGATTTCTGGCCACGCCCACAACTGCCTCTGCGGACATGCCGAGAAACCGGTCGCGCTGGAATTCGCGCCGGGCATGGTCGACCGTCGACTCGGCCACTGACGCCTGGTGTGTCTGATCGATCTGGTGTCCCTGCTCGACGCGTGCCCAGGCCGCCTGCATCCCGTCGTCGCGGGCGGTTGTGGCGACCTCTTCGATGACCGCACGTGTCGTCTGCCCGACAGCGCCCAGTCCACAACCCACCAGCGTCAGCGACGCAATGCGCTGGGCCTGCAGGTAGGCCAACCGCTGTGCGATCAGTCCGCCATGGGAATGGCCCAGCAGATGGACGTCGCCGATGCCCAGGTCGTCCAGAAGTCTGACCACCCACTTCACGTGCGCGCCAAGGCTGTAATCAGAACCGACGGCAGGCGGGCAGGTCCCATGTCCTGGCAGGTCGGGTGCGATTACGCGCCTGTCACGCGACAGGGGGTAGACGATCTGTGTGAAATCTTCCTTCGACCCGGTCCAGCCGTGCAACAACAGCACCGGGGGGGCCTGGGCTCGGCCGCTGTTGTCCACGTCCACGAATTGCCCCCGCTCATTCGTGGTCGTGTGCACATCAACCGTGTCCATGCCAGCAAAGTGTGCCGTATCCCGTGGGCCTGGCAGGATTTCTCCTGTCAGGCGAACCACCTCGCGTTGCCCACATCCTCGACAAAGGACCCCACGTGCCTACCGTGCCAAGCGAAGGATGGGGCGTACTGCACCTGTTCTTCCACTTCCGTCGTGACCTGTTGCAGGACCCCCTCCACGCCGCCGGAGACTTTCTTCGGCACGTCAGCGAACTGGATGGCCGGCAGGATTACCAGGTGTTGACCTTCAGTGTCTTGGGGCAGAAGGCCGATGTGGGGCTGATGGTGCTGGGGCCGGATCTTGACATCCTCGACAGCTTTGCGACGCAACTGATCAACAGTCCGTTCGGGGCCGCGTTGTCACCGGCGGGGAGTTACGTCAGCCTGACCGAGACCAGTGAATACACCTCGACGGGTGACGACGAACGCAAGCGCCTGGTGGCTGAGGAGGGCATGGCCGAGGACAGTCCCGAGTTGACTGAGATGGTCCAGGCGTTCGACCGACGCATGTCGGTGTACTCCCAGGACAAACTGCATCCCACCTTGCCGAGTAAAAGGGTCATCGGGTTCTACCCGATGAGCAAACGACGGGAGCCGGACGCCAACTGGTATGAACTGGACTTCGCCGATCGAAAACGGCTGATGGGGGGCCATGCACGTGTGGGCCGCTCCTATCGGGGCCGGGTGACCCAACTGATCACCGGTTCAACCGGATTGGATGATTGGGAGTGGGGTGTGACTCTGCTGACCGATGACCCGACGACGCTGAAGGCCATCGTCCATGAGATGCGGTTTGACAAGGTCACCTCCGCCTACGCCGAGTTCGGCCCCTTCGTGACCGGTCTGGTACTGGAGCCCCCCGCGTTGCTTCGCCGCCTCGGTTTGAGTGCCTAAGTGGTCAGTGATCCAGTGGTCAGTGATCTAGTGATCAGCGATCCTGACACGACAAAGGGGCCCCGGACAGGGCCCCTTGTCAACGGCGGATGACGGTTACCGGTTGACGGCTTCCTTGAACCTCTTGGCCGCCTTGAAGCGGGGGGTCTTGGATGCGTTGATGTCAATCTCTTCCCCGGTCTGGGGATTACGGCCCTTCCGCGCAGCGTTCTCACGCTGGTCGAAGTTGCCGAAGTCGGTTACCGAGACCTTCTCCCCTGCCGCGACAGAATCGGTGATGGTCTGCACGATGGCATCCAACGCCGAATTCATGTCGCCCTTGGACATACCGGCGGTGTCTGCGGCGGAAGCGATCAGTTCTGATTTGTTCATTTGGGGTTCCCTCCCATGATGGGTGGTCGTGATGGATCTGAGCCGTTGTTGGCAAATATCGATCCTGCAAGCGGGTCCTACCCGCAAGTCGAGGCGCTACGTTGCCCGCCCAAGGACCGACTCGCAAGCATCTCTGACCGTATCGGACGGCTGGTAATCCCGTTGGATTCGCTTTCTTTTGTGGATTTGCGGACCCCGCAGCCCCCGAACAAGCCCGGTCTATACCCTCGTGACCTGGGACGACGCCAGCATGTGGCCACTTCCCGCCCCCTGCTGGATGTGGCTGGGGACCAGTCGGATGCTGGTTTGCAACAAAAGTGGCCGATCTAGATGGCTGAGGCCAATTGGGTGTGCCTGGACATCGGCGAGACACTCATCGATGAAACCCGCGTGTGGACGACTTGGGCGAAGGTTTTGGGGGTGACCCCACTGGTGCTGCACGCCGCCCTGGGTGCCGCTGTGGCGGCCGGCCAATCCTATCCCCAGGCGCTTGATCGCTTTGACCCCTCATGGAGAAGCCGGGTGCAAGAGATGGAGGACGCCTTCGGTGGATTCGTCGCCGACGACCTGTATCCCGACGCCATCAGTGGTCTTGCAGCCTTCGGCCGTGCGGGTCTACACGTCGCGGTCATAGGCAACCAACCGGCCACACGAACGGCCCAACTGCGTGCCCTCGGCGTGCGTCCGGACGTCATGGTGATGTCCGATGAGCTGGGGGCCGCCAAACCCGCCGCGGCTTTTTATGATGCGGCGTTGGCTGCCATGGGTGGGCCCCCACCAGGAGCGGTCACCTACGTCGGCGACCGGATGGACAACGACGTCGTGCCGGCCGCCGCCAACGGGCTGCGAACTGTCCATCTTCGGCGCGGACCCTGGGGGATCCTTGGGCCCCAGGACGACGGCACCGCCGACTCTGTGGCAGATGACCTTTCCGGGGCGCTGGCAGCGATCCTGACCTGGGCCCGCGTGTGAGGCCGGACCCTCAAGCCTTCAAGGTGGCGACAAAGCGTTCCCACGACGTCGGATCGTCACCAACCGACAGTTCCTTGCCGCACCGCACCAGTGGCAGGCGGATGACCTCCGGGTTTTGACACATGCGCTGGATCCAGTCCTCAGGTCCGGCGGAAAAATACTGCAGACCAGCGTCGACGTAGGCCTTGGATTTCTTGTCCAACACCCCGTCCACACCGAAGGCGTCCACCCATTTGCGCAACTCCCCCGGGGAGGGCGCCTTTTGCCGTACGTCGACGGCATGAAAGGACACCCTGCGTTCTTTGAAGAACCGCTCGGCCTTCCGTGCGGTCTTGTGCTTGGCGCTGGTGAACAGTTGCAGATCGGCCATGGCGGGCAGGGTAGCGAATCCCGATACAGTGCGGCGATGAGCCCGTTGACCAGCGTCGGTCCTGCCGTGCCGGGGTGGCCTGCCTCCGGAGCGGTCGTCGACGGTTCGCGCCTGCACGTGGTGTCGCGCAACCTTGATCGTCCGCGGATGATTGAACTCGACACCACTGACTTCAGGGTGATCCGCCAGCGTCTGCTCCCCCACGGGGCGGGTGCCTGGGGTCTGACGTCGACACCCAACGGGGTGTACGTCGGTCTGTTCGGCGCGGTGGGAGTGACCAACCTCTACCGTCTGACGGCGCAGGCAGTCGAGGGGGCTGCAGCACTGGCGGTCAACTACATCTGGGATCTCACCGCCTCTCAGACCGGAGTTGTGTATGGCGTCACCAGCCAGCCTGCGCTGATCGTTGCCTACGACATCTCGACGCGGCGGGCCACCACCGTCGCGGGGTTGACCCCAAGCCAACGACCGCGGACCTGTCTTGTGGTGGACGGCCGCCTGGTCGTCGCGGGAACCGCAGACGGGCGTGCCTTTGCAGCCGACCTTGCCCTGACAGGCGGCGGTGTGCGCAATCTGTTGCCCACAGCCCTACGTGATGACGACACGGTGTACTGCAGCGCTGTGACCGGCGCGGGGCGTCTTGCCGTGGGCACGGCGGGACCGGATCGGGACACACCTGCGATTGCGGTGTTCCCGCCGGGGGCACCCGATCATGCCGACATCGTCCGACTACCCCGGGAGTCACTGGTGGACACCATCACGGTTTCCGGGGGCTCGGTCTATGCCACCGCGCGCCCGTCCGGTTCCCTGTACCGCCTTGATCTTCCCGCTCGGCGGCTGTTTCGTCTTGATGTCCCGGTGGCCATGTCAGAGACGCGAAGTCTGGATGTGATCGGCAACGACGTGATCGGCGCCTCCGCCGATGGAACCGTGTGGCGCTATGACCGCGTCCATGACCGCACGACCACGGTCGGCCCGACGTCGTTGGGGTTGGACCTGCAGCCACAGAGGGCCCAGTCGATCTGTGCCTCCATCCGTCGCGTCGATGTGGGCGGATCATTCAGCATCACCCGCCACAATCTGATGACTCAGACCTCCATCTCCCGTTTCGTCCCCGGTGAGCCCAAGGCAATGGTCGATGTGACCGGCACGACGTACATGGCGTTGTATCCGATCGGTGAAATCTGGAGTTGGCCACAACAGGCCGACGCCCCGTACCGCCTGACCCAGCTTGACAGCGATCAACTGCGGCCCGTGTCCCTGGCATATCTCTCACAGCTCGATGCCCTGGTGTGCACCACCACCGATGATCGGCGCCGGAGCATCCTGAACACCATCGACCCGACGACCGGACGGGTGGACATGGTCGTCAACCCCCTCGGCGCCCAAACCGTGGCGGGGGTGACAACACAGGGCTCGACCATCTTCCTTGGTGGCTCTGGAGACGCCCCATCGGTTGCGGCCTACGACGCAGTCGCCGGCAGCCTTCTGTGGACCGTTTCCCGTGTCATACCTGGCGGTGGCTTCGTTCTGGGGCTACAAGTCGTCGCCGGCCGATTGGCGGTGACCACAAGTCGGGGGTGGTTCACCACCATCGACGTGGGCAGTCAGATCGTGGCGCCGCCCGTCCGAGTGGCACAACAGGGCGGGCAGTTACGGCGCGATGGTGACACCGTGTTGTTGGCCACCGGAAATGAACTTCTACGATTGGACCCGCCGACATCGACGGTGACCACCGTTGCCAGCCGTCTGGACGGGCAGTACTGGAATTGGCCACCCATGGATGTCGATGCGGCCGGCCGGGCCTGGCTGATGCAAGGACGTCAACTGGCCCACACGTGAGGGCAGCCCCACCACAATCGATCGGAGACGCACAGATGCTGATAGACCGACAGGTACTGATCACTGGAGCCACCAGCGGGATCGGACTGGCGTGTGCGCGCGCCTTCGCCGCCCTCGGGGCCAGCCTGACCCTCACGGGGCGGCGGGCAGAGCGGCTGGAGTCACTGGCAAATGATCTGACCGGATCCATCACCGTCGTGCCCTTCGACGTCACCGACCGCGCCGCCACCCAGGCTGCGCTGCAGGACCTTCCGCCACCCGACGTCGTGGTCAACAACGCCGGTCTGGCCAGTGGACTGGGACCGTTGCACGAGGGCGACTTCGCCGATTGGGATGCGATGCTCGACACCAACGTCAAAGGGCTTTTGAACGTCTCGCGCACGGTGTTGCCGGCAATGGTGCAACGCGGAACAGGTCACGTCATCAACATCGGGTCGATCGCCGGGCACGAGGTCTATCCGGGGGGCGCGGTGTACTGCGCCTCAAAACACGCCACGGACGCGTTGACGAAGGGAATGCGGCAGGACCTGATCGGTACGGGTGTCAAGGTTTCGACCGTGGACCCCGGGATGGTCGAGACCGAGTTCAGCATCGTGCGGTTCGGTGGCGACACCGACCGAGCGTCGAAGGTCTATGAGGGAGTGGATGCTCTGACCGCGGAGGATGTGGCAGAGGCGGTGGTGTGGATTGCGGACCGACCGGCACACGTCCAGATCGCCGAGGTGATCATCTTTCCCGCCGCGCAGGTCAGTGCGACCGGCGTCCATCGCAGGGAGTGACCGGTCCCAGGGTCCCCGTCGGACCTCTGCTGTGGCTGACGGTGTGGATGGCCGCTGTGCTGGTGCTGTCCGCCGTCGTGTTCCCCTCGTTCCGAGCCCCCGATGAGGTCGCACACTTCGACCGTGTCGTCGGCATAGCCGAATCTCCGCAGACGGCGGTGGACCGCTACCGTCCCGTCGCAGAACGGGTCCGGGGGGCCGCCAGAGCAGTGGGCATGACGGGGGCTGCTGGTGACGTTGCGCCACTGACGGCCGCGGATGCGGACCGTCGACCACTTGAGGCGTTTCGGACGGCTGACGACACCTCTGGCATCCGCAACCAGATGACGCAACACCCCCCCGCGTACTATTTGCTGGCGGCGGCAGTCCTGCAGACCCTCGAAGGGTTTGGGGCGGGGTGGTCCAGCGTCGTCGCCGCTGTGCTGGCCCTCCGCCTACTCGGGGTGGCCTTGGTGTTGTTCTTACCGGCCCTGACGATCATCGGTGCCCGTCAGTGGGGGTTGGACGCCGGCGGAAGCGTGGCTGCCGGGATCTGTGTGGCGGCGGTGCCGATGCTGGCCCACATCGGGGCATCGGTGAACAACGACACCCTGCTGATCGGGTTGGGAGGGGTGTTGACCGCACAACTGCTGTGTGTCGCAACCGCCCCCTCAACGGATCGAGCCCGATGGGCATCCGCGCCAGTCGTCGGACTGACAGCCCTCATCGCACTGTTGACCAAGGGGTTTGCGCTGATCGTCCTGGGATGGCTTCCGTTGGCCTATGTCGTTGCACCCGATGGCTGGCGACAGCGGCTGCACGACCTGCTGATCGCCTTGACCATCAGCAGCGTCGGGCTGGCGTGGTGGGTTCGCAACCTGGCCGTCGAGGGCATCATTCAACCAGACCACACGGCGCTCCCGAGCGCCGTCTCAGACTTCGCTGTAGACACCGGTTGGTGGGTCGCGTTCGGGGTGCGGCGATTGGTCCAACGCTTCTGGGTCGAACCCGACATCGCCACTGACATCACCACCTATGAACCAGTGGCCGCGGTGGTGTTGACCCTGCTGGTGGTCAGCGGCAGCGTGATCGCGCTGCGCCGCGACCAGCGCGGGCCGGCGGCCGTGTTGCTTTTTCCCAGCGTTGCGTTGTTCGCAGTCATGACCTTCGGGGCGTGGCAGTTGTACACCCGCACCGGACAACCCTTCGGAATCCACGGTCGCTACCTGTACCCGGCCTTGCCCGGTATGGGCATCCTGGCGGGCGCCACGGTGTCGGCGTTGCCATCCTCATGGCGCTGGGGGACGGTGAGCGCCCTGCTCCTGATGGCGACCGCCTACCAGATCCGGGTCCTTTTGGCCGCGCTGACCTTCTACTGGGGCCCACGCAGACGTGGTGGGCTGTCCGATGCCGTGGCTGCCGTCGAGGCATGGACCCCCCTCCCGATCTCACTACTGTTGGTGACCGGCGCTACACTGCTTGTCGCAGTTGTGGCCCTGATGGCCATGTTCGTCCGACGTCAGATGGCAGCATGAGACGATGTCAGGCCCTTGGCATTGTCCCATCATCTCTAGGTCTTATGAATCAGTCGATAGCCCGTCAACTGGCCGTTCACGGCCGAGTCCGTCGCATCGCAGTGGATGCGTCGGTTCGTGATGTGGCAAAGCGGATGGACGCCGACGACGCAGTGGGGCTTCTCCATGACGGTGCCGGTTGGGACGCTGCCCGCATTGCCACAGAGATCGGGTCGACCCCGGGGGAGGTTCGCCACGGCGTCGCCCGTGCTCGCCTTCGTGTGGCCGGGTCAGACAGCGCCCCCTGCCCGCAACATCTGGATGGACTGCTGACGTTCTCCGCGGCTGCCGTGGATCATGCGCTGACCTGCAAGAACTGTGATGACGCACGACGGGAACTGCGTGCCGGAAAGTTGGCGTTGCGGGACCGCTGGCATGATTCGCAGCAGCAGTCGATTCGGGTACCGACCACGGCCAGCGGGGACCCTGACCGTGGTGAACAACAGTCATTTACAGACCGTTCGCTGCCCAGTCCGGGGGCAGGCATGGCCCGGGTAGAGCGCCCCCCCGGCCGCCCGATCAACTCCCGCCCGATCAACTCCCGCCCGATCAGTCCGAGTCCGATCAGTCCGAGTCCCACCAGTCCTGGTCCCACAGATGGGTCGCGGACTCCGCACCGGCCGCTACGCGACAGCGTTGTCACCGTGCTCGCCATGGTCGCTCATGTCCCCCGGGCCGTCACGGCAGCGGTCATCGGCGCCGGCCTGCTGATGGGGGGGGTGGCGGTGTGGGACGCCCAAGCGCAGGAAGTTACCCGGCGAGTCGCGGGCGGGGTTCAGGACGCGATGATCCAGCAGGTTGACCAGCCTGCCGCATTGCAGGACGTCGTGGTCAGTCCCACGGCGACCGCCCGCCCCGGTGTAATCACCACCCCGGCACCGCCGGGTACCCCCTCACAACCCTCGTTGCGGACCTGGCAGCGATTGGCCGCCTGCGAATCGTCGGGCAATTGGGGCGTCAACAGCGGCAACGGCTTCTATGGCGGCCTGCAATTCACCTTGGACAGTTGGCGCTTGGTGGGCGGCAGCGGCTACCCCCACAAACATCCCGCTCTGGAGCAGATCCGCCGGGCCGAGCGCCTGTTGAACCTGCAAGGATGGGTTGCATGGCCCGTGTGCTCCGAAAAGCTCGGGCTGAGATGAACGACGAACAAGCGGTCCAGTTGATGACACAGGTCGACCAGCATCGCATCAAGCCCGATCAGGCCGTCACGCTGGACCAGATCGATCCTCGTGGCACACCCGCCTGGGACGGCGACAAGGACCAGGGCAAGCTGGCGATGCGTCTGCTGAACACCCGTCTGGAGGCACTGCAGGAACAGCTGTATGCCGAGGGGTCACATCGGGTGTTGGTCGTCTTGCAGGCCACCGACACCGGTGGCAAGGACTCAACGATCAAACATGTCTTCGACGGCGTGAACCCTCAAGGCGTGAAGGTTGCGCCATTCAAGAAGCCGACGGAGGCAGAACTGGCCCACGACTACCTGTGGCGAGCCCATGCGCAGGTGCCCGCAGATGGGCAGATCACCATCTTCAACCGATCCCACTACGAAGACGTGCTGGTCGTGCGGGTCCACGATCTGGTCGAGGAGGCCCGGTGGCGCAAGCGCTACGACCACATCCGCTGCTTCGAACAGCTCTTGGTGGACGAGGGCACCACCATCGTTAAGTTCTTCCTCCACATCTCCAAGGCCGAACAAGCCGAGCGTCTGCAGGAACGCCTTGACGATCCCCAGAAGCACTGGAAGTTCGCCACGGGCGACCTGGATGAACGCAAACTCTGGGAGGACTACCAGGCCGCGTTCACCGAGGCGATCGAACAGACCTCCACGGCCGCAGCACCCTGGTACGTCATCCCGGCCGACCGCAAGTGGTACCGCAATCTGGTGATCTCAGCGATTCTGGTGTCGACGTTGGACGGGCTTGACATGCATTGGCCCAAGGCCGAGGAAGGCCTGTCAGACATCGTGATCACCTGAGCAGACCTCACGCGGTCGCGGTGCCGAACTGGGTGGCGTACAGCTGGCCGTACCGTCCTTCGGCGGCGATCAACTCGGCATGGGTGCCCCGTTGGGTCACCCGGCCGTCTTCGATCACCAGGATCTGGTCGGCATCGACGATGGTGGACAGCCTGTGGGCGATCACCAGGCTGGTACGGCCGCGCAGTGCGACGGTCAACGCCTGCTGAATCCGTTCTTCGTTGTCAGAGTCCAGATGGCTGGTGGCCTCGTCCAACACGATGATCGCAGGATTCTTCAACAGCACCCGGGCGATGGCCACGCGCTGCTTCTCGCCACCCGACAGCCGATACCCGCGGTCGCCGACGACGGTGTCATACCCATCGGGAAGGCCGGCGATCACATCGTGGATCTGGGCCGCCCGGCAGGCCTCCGCGATGTCGGCGTCGGTCGCGGTGGGTCGTGCGAACCGCAGGTTTGCCCCGATGGTGTCGTGGAACAGGTGAGGGTCCTGGCTGACCACGCCGATGGCGGAATTGAGCGACTCAAGGGTCAGGTCGTGGACATCGTGACCGTCGATGCAGACATGGCCGGAATCCACGTCGTACAGCCTGCTCACCAATGACAAGATGGTGGACTTACCTGCGCCACTGGGCCCCACCAAGGCCACTGTCTGCCCCGCCCCGGCCACAAACGACACGCCGGCCAACACCTGCTCCCCCGCCCGCGTGTCCATCACGTCGGCCCAAGAGTCCAAAGAACTGACCGTGGACTGCCTGGCGGTCGGGTAGGCAAAGGTGACGTCGTCGAACTCCACATGGCCGGTGGGATCGGTCAACGTGACCGCATCGTCGTTGTCGGCGATGGGATGGGCGATGTCGAGTATCTCAAAGACCCTGTCGAAGCTGACCAGCGCCGTCAGGATCTCCACAGGCGCGTTGGACAGGGCCGCCAGCGGTGAATAGGCCTGCGTGACCAGGGTTCCGAAGGTGACGACTTCCCCGACCGACATGACGCCGGACAACGCAAAGCGGCTGCCCACCAGGTACACCGCAGCGGTACCCAGGGCTCCCATCAGACTGAGGATGACGAAGAACGTTCGCCCCACGACCGCGGTTCTGACGCCGATGTCAGCCACACGTCGCGCGGACCCCCCAAAGGTTTCCGTTTCTTCCAACGGTCGTCCGAACAACTTCACGACCAACGCCCCAGCCACGTTGAAACGCTCGGTCATGTAGGTGTTCATGTCGGCATTCAGTTCCATCGACTGCCGGGTCAATCCCTGCAGGCGTCGTCCGACGCCCTTGGCCGCCAACACGAAGAAGGGCAGAACCAACAACGTCAGCAGGGTCAACCGCCAACTGATGGTCAACATGACCCCAACGGCCACGATGACCTGCACGGTGTTGGACACCAGCGTTCCGAAGGTGCCGGTCAGTGCGGATTGCGCACCGACCACGTCGTTGTTCAGACGGCTGATCAGCGCCCCCGTCTGGGTGCGGGTGAAGAACGCCAACGGCATGCGTTGGACATGATCGAAAAGCGCCCGGCGCAGATCGTGTATCAGGTGTTCCCCGATCCACGACGACTGGTAGCGCTGGGCCACCGACAGCCCCCCGGTCGCGACGGCCACCCCGATCAACCCCAACGCCAGCCAGGTGATCCGCCCGCGCGACGCAGCAGCCGACAACTCCGCATCGGCGGTCGCGGCGGTCAACGTGTCGACGATCAACCCGATCAGCTTTGCCGGGACCACCGTCAGGCTGGCGGTCACCGCGATCAACACCAACAACAGGGTCAGCCGTTTGCGGTAGGGCTTGGCGAAGCTTCGCCAGACACGACCGATCAGACCGGAGCGCAGTCCCACCTCGCGATCACCATTTTGACCGCGCCGGACGCGCGAGGTGCCTGGCAGCATCGGGTGGCCACCGGCCATACGCGTGGAAAAAGACATCTGTGACCCAGGATGCCCGGCCCTGCAATCCCCGGAACATCACCGGGGGTCAGCGAGCGTCTGCCTGGTCCATGGCGTCCACAAGCGCTTCCCACTCCTGGGTCAGCGCTGCTGCACTGTCTTTGGCCTGGGCATGACGGATCGACAGGTCCTTCGCCGCGGCAGGATCGTCATAGGCACCTGGCCGGGCCATCTGGCTTTGTACCTCCGCAATGGTTTCCTCAGCTGCCATGAGCGCGCCCTCGGCCTTTGTCAGTCGCGCCTGCAGTTCTTTGACGCGTCGCGTCGGACGGCCCTGACCGGGGCTCTTCGTCGGGCCAGGAGGTTTCGGCGAGGGGGTCACGCCGCCGGCTGTCCGACCATCAAGGGGTCGGCCCAGGTAATCAAGCCCCATCTTTTCGGCATAACTGGTGTAGTCGCCCAAATACATCTGGGCGTGGCCGTCCCCTACGGCAATGATGACATCGGCCACGTTTCGAATCAGGTGACGATCATGACTGATCAACACCACGGTGCCCGGATAGTCGATCAGCGCGTCCTCGATGACATCCCGGCTGGCGATGTCCAGGTGGTTGGTCGGTTCGTCCATGCACAGCAGGTTGGCGGGATGGGCGATCAGCTTGGCCAACGCCACCCGAGCGCGCTCACCCCCACTCAACACCTCGACGTCCTTGTCGACCTCCCGGCCACTGAACAAAAACGATCCCAGGACATCCCGTGGATTGACGGTGCTGGTGTCCACCGACGCTGCCACCTCCTGGAGTGCCGTACGCTGCAACTGCAGGGCGTCCACCTGGTGCTGGGCGTAGTACGCCACGCCGACGTTGTGTCCCAGCACCCGTTCTCCCTCGTCGGGGTCCAGTGTGCCGACCAACATCTTCAACAACGTCGACTTACCCGCACCGTTTGGGCCCACCAGCGCCACTTTCTGGCCGCGCTCCAACGCAAGGTCCAGGTGGCGGTACACGACGTTGTCGCCATAGGACTTGCTGACGCCCTTCAGTTCGACCACAGTCCGTCCCGCCCGCGGTGGGGCTCCAAATGACAGCTTCATGGTCTTGCGCGCGCTACCCGGTGCGTCGATGCGATCCAGTTTCTCAAGCATCTTCACGCGCGACTGCACTTGGCGTGCCTTGCTGGCCTTGTAGCGAAAGCGGTCGACGAAGGCCTCCACCTCTGCGACCTTCTTGGCCTGGTTCTTGGCCTGACTGGCTTGCAGCTCCAGACGTTCCTGTCGTTGGCGAACGAAGTCGGCATAGTCCCCGGTGTAGGTGGTGACCGTCCCGTCGGCGACCTCGACGATCCTGTTCACACAGCCGTTGATGAAGTCACGGTCGTGGCTGACCAGGATGACCGCACCCTCATAGGCCGCGATGAACTGTTGCAGCCAGCCGACGCTCTCCAGGTCCAGATGGTTGGTCGGCTCATCAAGCAACAACACCTCAGGACGACGCAACAGCAGGCGTCCCAGGGCCACCCGCATCATCCAACCGCCGGACAACGATCGCACGGGCTGATCCATGGCAGATCCGTCAAATCCGAGCCCCCCCAGTATGCGCCGGGCCCGCGCATCCAGGTCATACCCGCCCAGCATCTCAAACCTGTCCTGCAGGCGACCGAACTCCTCCAACAACTCGGCGTCATCGGGGTCCGCGGCCATGGCGCCACCCAGCTGATCCAAACGGATCTGCAACTGTTTGACGGGCACCCCCTGCACGACAAGGTCCACCGGGGTGGGTCCGGGCCCGGCCCCATCGTCGGCATCGCTGACCCATTCAGCGATGTCTTGTTCCAACACGCCGATCTGGGCGTCCTTTGCGATGGCGATCTCGCCCCCATCGGCCTGTTCGGTGCCTGCGATGATCCGCAGCAGCGTCGTCTTGCCCGCACCGTTTGGTCCGACGATGGCAGTCCTGGTGCCCGCGTCGAAGCGCACGCTGACGTCGGCGAACAGACGTTGCCCGCCGAATGCCTTGCTGATGTTTGCGACCGTGATCACGCGTGCCCGAGGGTACGGCACGTCAGCCGAGGCCACACCCGCAGCTCAGCGCTAGGTTGGCGTGGTTGTGGACCTCGCACAGATACACGGGTACCTCTTCGGCGTGACCGTCATCGCCTCATGGCTGGTGATCATGATCGTGGCTCTCATATTGCGCATCGCCAAACGCGACGGTGACGTCGCCTGGTTTTGGCGTCTGGTCTCGATCGCCCAGGTGCTGTTGGCGATCCAGTTGCTGTATGGGACGGCGTTGTTCCTACTTGGGGGCCGACCTGGTCCCGACACCTTCACCCACGTCTTCCATCCGTTGTATGCCTTCGTCTTTCCGGCCATTGTGTTGTTCTACGGCCACAAATTGGCCCGTGAGGGACGAATCCACCCCCTGTCAGCCTTCGCGGTGGTCGGTTTGGTCAACTTCGGGTTGACTGCGAGAGCGTTCATGGTGGCGATATTTGGATGAACCCGGGCTACATCCAAAACAGTTCACGCACTGGACACCTGAGGGTGAAAGACTGGACGGTGACGTGAGCGTTTCACCCCGCA
>JBBSNE010000006.1:0-19295 GCA_038232815.1 Euzebyales bacterium
ACGCTCCTCCATGGCCTCCAACAACGCCGCCTGCGTACGGGGGGGCGTCCGGTTGATCTCATCGGCCAACAACAGGTTGGTGAACACCGGCCCCTGTCGAAACCGGAACGCCTCCTCCAGCGTGCTGGCCTCGGCGTCGTACACACTTTGCCCCAGGACATCGGAGGGCATCAGGTCCGGAGTGAACTGCACCCGCGCCTGCGCAAGGTCCAACGAGGCGGCCAGTGCCGAGACCATCAGCGTTTTGGCGGTGCCGGGCACCCCCTCCAACAACACATGTCCACGCACCAGCAGTGAGGCCAACAAACCGCTGACCGCACCGTCTTGGCCGACGACCACCTTGGCGACCTCGTCACGTACGGCGACAACGGCCGCCCGGGGGTCAGCGTGTTCTGCATTCTGGTCGCGCATGAGGTCGTTCATGAAATTGTGACTTTCGACGGGGTCGAGGCTGCCGTACTGCCCTGGTTCGGGTCTGCGGTACGGCGTTGGCGGATCTGGTCGACCGTCTGGGCGGCGGTCCGGGCAAATGCGACCAGGCCGGCATCATCGGTCGGGAGGGGCTGCAATAGCAGCCGACGGAGTGTTTCGACATCCAGATCGGTCCGCTGGGTCGCGATCGCGATGAATGTCTGTTGATCCGCCAGGGGCGGCAGGCCAAGGCGGCGCGTCAATTCCCGGTTGACCCTGGCCCGGATGATGGCCGCGGCGTCCGTGGCGCGCCCCGCGTTGTACAGCAGGTTTCCCACGGCAACGGTGGTTTCGGCGGCCTCGATCCTGATGGGTGCGTTCTCCTCGACCGGTTTGCCATGACGGCGGCCCCGCCACCACACCAAGGCCAACCACGCCAGCGGGATCTGCCACAGGGCGTAGCCCACCTGGTCGGGTAGCAGATCGGTCAGGTCCGGTTCGCCTGACGCGGGCACGTCGCCGGTGACAACCCGCAGGTCTTGCCCCTGGGCCGGGGTCAGCAGGTTGACCAGCAACACCGCGGTGTCTTCGGTCCCCAACAGATCGTTGGTCAGCGTGAACTGGCCCCCGATGGTGATGATCTCTCCCCTCCCCTGAGGGGTGCGGACCAACCAAAAGCCCCCGTTTCGTGGGAAACACCCAACCGAACCCGGGGGGAGGGAAAAAACCGTGCCGCCCGACACCGCGACGCGCCCCACCCCGGACACCGAGGGGTCGTCACAATCCGGTTCGATCGTCGGCTCGGTGAAGGCGATGCTGGTCAAGCCCGTCAGGTCGGGGGCCAGTGGGCTGAACGGATCAGCCAGCACCAACCGCCCGCCCTGGTCGACAAAGGCGTCCAAGTCGTCACGTTGCTGATCGCTCAGACCATCATCGATGACCAACGCAACCCCGTCGTCGGCCCCAGGAGCACCACCGTCGACCTCCACCGTCGTACCCAGACGCTGCAGGACCTCGATGATGCCCCGGGTGCCCAGGGGGTCGGTGGAGCGTGGGTCCAGTGGGGCGCCGGTCCGGCTTCGTGGACCGATCGCGATGATCAGACCGATGACGATCAGCGCCGCCAGGCCATAGCGCAGAAGTCGGCGTCGTCGCACCGTGCGCGGGGTTGTTTCCAAGACGCTCATACGGTGGTCAGCGACCGCCCGGCCGGTATGGCCCTGACGACGTTGCGCTGCAGATCCTTCACCTGCTGCAGCGTCGTGACATCGACTTCACGATCGCCATACCACGTCTGTTCGAACACCCGGGTCAGGGCTGCAAAGTCCTGCGATGAGGTCGGCAGCGCCCTGGTCGTTGCTATCAGGTACTCCCCCGTCGTGCGGCCAGGGATCTCCTCGACCAGGCGTGCCGTTGCCAGCCGTGCCAGCGTTTCGCGGTAACGGCACCGCAATGCCTGACGCAGGTCGCCGGCCGCCTCGTGTTCGTCGGCCTCTTGCGCCCATGAGATCGGATCGCGTCCGACCGGCCCCACCACCACCGATCCGGCTGTTGTCACGGGGCGCAGACGACGCAGGAAGACCACCACGGCAGCGACCAGCAGCAACACGATCCCCACCAATGCGATTGAGGCCACGATCGAACCGGTCCCGCCGCCATCACCGAACCGCAGCAACAGACGCCCCAGCTGTTCGGATATGTAGGTCATCACCCGGTCCACCAACGACGGGCCGCCCACGGCTTGGTAGTCCGCCTGTGCCAACACCTCTTCAGTGGTGCGACGTATGACGTCGGGGCTGACCGGCTGGGCCAGGATCACGTCAGACCCCCGCCCACTGGCTGTGTAGGCGCTCCAACACCGCATCGAAGTCCATGCCCTCTTGGCGGATCCGCAGGTCGGCATGCAACAAAACCATTGCGGCGGCGGTCAGCGGGGCGACGATCAGTTGGGACAACACGCTGCCAAAGGCCACCAGTACCCAACCGAAGCCCAACCCGGCCAGCAGACCGATCACATTGGGGATGCCCGCCAGCAGCAACGCCAACAGGTTGAACACCACCGATGTGCCCAAGATGGTCAGGACCGTTCGCCAGTACGCGCGGCGGCAGAGTCCCAGGGCACCCCAGATCGTGGCCCACCGGGGGCGCTCAGCCACCATCAACGCCGGGGTGATGACGGCAAACAGCGGGGTCAGGCCGGCAAAGACGATCACCGTCAGCAGTATCCCCACGATGATGCCCCCGGTTGACTGCACCGCCACGGCCGCAGCCACCAGACCCAACGGTGCCACCCTGATCAGACCACCTCCCACATACACGCCCACCAGCCACCCTGCGCGGCGCAGCGTGGCCTTGACGGTGTCGCCGAGCCCCACCTGATGGTCTGTCATCGTCGCCGCAGCGACGTAGGCCAACGCCCCGGCCAGCACGGGTGCGATGATGACCTGACTGAGGATGCTGATGACC
This sequence comes from Euzebyales bacterium, assembly GCA_038232815.1. GTDB lineage: Bacteria > Actinomycetota > Nitriliruptoria > Euzebyales > Euzebyaceae > Euzebya. The sequence goes on from JBBSNE010000006.1 coordinate 2,878, forward strand.
AACGCGGCACTGATGGTGCCTTGGCCAAACAACACCTCAGCGGCGGCGGGGTCATCCAGCACGCCCGCCAGACCAAACGACAGCGCCTCACGTTGCAAGAAGGTCACCAGCAACTGCAGTGGCACCATGACCGCAAGCACGATCGGGATCATCAGCCACTTGCTCGTTCGAAACAGGGTGAAGGCCCCGTCCAAGATGTCGGTGAACCGCAATGGGCGCAGATGCACCACGCCGCTCTCCAGGTCATAGGCAGGTCGCGTCGGCGTCGGCGCAACCGCCTCAGTCATCAAGCACCGAACCAGGTTGTTGCTCGCTGCTGTGGCGTTCGTGCAACGCGGCGACCTGTTTGAGGTGCGCATCGACCCAGCGTGGGTCGTACCCGGCCAAGACGATCGGGGCGTTGTGACGACGGATGTCCGCACCTGTCATGGACAGGCCCAGCCTGCGGGGGCGGGGCCGTGGCGGGGGGGATACCGGCTCGCTGTACTGGGCCCACAGCAATATGCCTGCCAGGGCGACGGCGATCACGACGATTGGGATCATGACGGGTGGCACGATAGGGCTGCCATGCCAATGACCCTACGGACACGGACCTTTGACTTCCAACGCGAGGTTGCCGTGATGGCCATTGTCAACCGGACGCCGGACTCCTTTTATGACGGGGGCGCCACCTATGCGTTGTCCGCCGCCATCGACCATGCGCAGGCCCAGGTGACGGCCGGGGCCGACATCATCGATGTCGGAGGCGTCAAGGCCGGGCCCGGCGCAGCTGTGGGGGTCGCTGAGGAACTCCGGCGGATCATGCCGTTCGTCACGCGGTTCCGGCAGGTCTGTGATGCCGTGGTCTCTGTCGACACGTTTCGACCTGCGGTGGCCCGAGCCGCGCTGCAGGAGGGCGCCGACATCATCAATGACACCTCAGGGTTGGCCGACCCCGATCTGGCGGGTGTGGTGGCTGACTTTCCGCAGGCCGGGTTGGTGGTGATGCACACCGGCCAAGGCCTGCGGACCCGCCCTTATCGCACGATCTACCGTCCCGACACCACGACTGCGGTCGTGTCACGATTGGCCGAACTGGTCCGCACGGCACAATCAGCAGGCGTTGCCGCAGACATGCTGATCGTGGATCCCGGTCATGATTTTGCCAAGAACACGCTGCAGTCACTCGAGGTGACCCGCCGTCTGCGCGAGGTCTGTTCCCTGGGATTTCCTGTACTGGTGGCGTTGTCCAACAAAGACTTCATCGGTGAGGCGTTGGACCTGCCGTTGGCAGATCGGGCCGGGGCTTCGGTCGCGGCGGCGGTGGCGTCGGTGATGCTGGGGGCGCGCCTGGTTCGGGTGCATCAGACAAAGGCGACCAAGCAGGCGGTCATGATGGCCGAGGTGATCCTTGGTCTTCGCCCCCCCGCCGTCGCATGGCGGGGGCTGGCATGACCAGCGCCCATTTCGAGCCCGGCCAGCGCTATCGTCTACGACCATCCACGGTACGTCTCCCCTCGATCGGTCGGGTCCCGACCCGACACCTCGCAAACGCAAAACCCTAGGCCGCGTTGCCCGGTGGGCGTTTGCGCTTGCCGTCATCGCCGGTCTGCTCATCGCGTCCAGGGGCCGTTGGAGCGATATCTCTGACTCCCTCACTGTGTTGCTGGTCCTGGTTTTGATACCGGTGATCGTCCTCAATCTGATCAGCAACTTGGTCTTGGCCGACAACTGGGGACGTTTGCTTGACGTGGTCGGGTGGCATCTGCCGGCAACAACGGTTCGGCGTATCTGGATCCGTGGTCAGTTGGCACGATACGCCTTCGGCTCCGCACAACTGGTCAGCCGTCCTGCGCTGGCCCGAACCGCCGGGGTGCCGCTACGCGCCGGAGCGTTTTCCACCGTTGTCGAAACGGTGTGGCAGACCTCTCTCACCGCGACTGCCGCGGCGCTGTTGGCGCCCGCCTGGCTGGACGTGGCGCCAACCGCCTGGGTGGTCATGGCCTCGGCCCTGGTGGGGACAACTGTTATCGTGGTGCTGAGCGTTGCGCCAGAAACGGTGCTGGGACCCGTCGTGCGGTGGGTCGGACATGAACGGGCGGTCACGTTGACCGTGGGGCGACGGCAGGCCCAGGCGATTTCGGCGTGGTTCGGTGTGAACACCGTCCTTCGGACCTTCTCGTTTCTGCTGTTGTATGCCGCGATCGGACAACGGCCCCTCACCCTTGCGGTGCTTGTGCTTGTCGCAGCCGCATTCGTGACCGGCAACCTGGCTGGACGCCTGGTGATATTTGCCCCCGGCGGTTTGGGTCCGCGCGAGGCCGTATCGGGCATCCTGCTGAGTGCTGTTGTGAGTCCCGGCCAGACCGTTGTGCTGTTGGCAGCCAGTCGCCTGGCCGAGACAATCGCCGAGGCCGTGTTGTTGGGTGCGGGCGCCCGACGGGGTGAACATGCTCCCGAAACCGTCAACAGTGACTGAGCCGATGCTGTACCGCCGCGCCGAACGCGCCGACACCGCGGCGATATGTGGGCTTTTGGGCCGGGTCTTCCCAGCGAACCCCAAGACCGACCCCGCCGTGTATCGGTGGCAATACTTTGACAACCCGTTCAGCCCCCCGTCTTCGTGGCTGGCCCAGGACGCGGATGGCAACGTGGTCGGTCACGCTGGCCTGTTCGCCACCCCGGGGCGGATACACGACACACCCTGCACCATCGGGCATGCGGCCGATGCCGCTACCGCTCCCGGGTGGCGGGGGCGGGGCATCTATCAAGCGTTGTCGCAGTCCCGCCTCCAGCACGCGGCAAACCAAGGACTGCCCGCCACGATCATCATTCCCAACGATCGGTCACGTGAGCCGGCCACGCGGTCCGGGATCGTCATCCGACACCGGGTCCGCGCCTACGTTCGACCGAAGCGACTACCGCTGAAAGGGTCCAGCCCTGACATGGTGACCGAGTGCACGGCAGAGCAGTTGCCCCACGTGCCCCTGGACCTGTCTCTGGCCACCGATCGTGGCCGAAACGGCGTCCATCGCTGTGGCGAATGGATCCGGTGGCGCTATGCCGGTCACCCGACGCGGGTATTTCGGTACTTCTTCTGCGGTGAGCCAACGGCCGCCACCGCGATGGCCATCACTGCGGTTGTGAAACGAGGTCGCAGACGACTTCTGTATGTCATGGAGGTGCTGGCCCACTCCCCCGCCGGAGCGGCCACCGTCCTACGTGCTGCGATCTCACAACACCCCCGCTTGCCAACGGTCGTCGTGGCGATCCCCCACAGCCTGGCCGCACAAGCCGCCCTTCGGACAGGTTTTGCGCCCCTCCCCCATGTCCTGGAACCACAGCCACAATATTTGGGCCTGTACCACGCCTCGTTGGGACGGTCCGGACCCTGGATGATGTCCTGGGGCGATCACGACCACCTGTGATCGGTTGAGGCAACTTGAAGGTGCGTGTCAGATCCCCTGCAGTTCGCCGCCATCCACAAGCAGAACGACGCCATTGATGAACGAAGCCCGTTCGCTGGCCAAGAAGGTGGCAGCCGCCGCGAATTCCTCTGGCCGCCCGACCCGCCCCACCGGGATGGCGGTCGCCATCGCGTCGATACCAGCTTCGACGTCGTCGCCGGCCAATGACTCAAGGCGGGCGGTACGCGTCATCCCGGGTGCAAGCACGTTGATCGTGATGGCGCCGGTGCGCCCCGCGTCTCGGTCCTGTTGCGCAAGATCGGCGATCAACGACTTGGCATACCCAAGGATTCCGGCCCGAGCAGTGTTGGACAACGCCAGCCCAGGTACGGGTTGTTTCACCGATTTGGAGGTGATGAAGAGCACCCGGCCCCAACCTGCCTCCTGCAGGTGAGGAAGGGCGGCCTGGACCAGGTTGATCTGGCTCAGCAAGCTCAGGTTGATCGCATCGCCATACCCCTTGAGGTCAAACGCGGTGGCGGTTCCCGCTGGCGGCCCACCGGCGTTGGCGACCAGCACATGCAAGGCGCCATGCCGTTCGGCGATCCCATGGATCCATTCCGTCGCAGCATCGGTGTCGGTGACGTCGACCACCTGCGCGTCCATGCCGCTGTCGCCGGCGTCTTTGACCTTGTCAGGATCTCGGCCGCACACCGCCACGGTCGCCCCCTCGGCCAGCATTGCTTCAGCCGTCGCCCGCCCCAGGCCAGACGTGCCACCGGCAATGGCAATAACTTTGTCGTTCAGTCCAAGGTCCATGGAGCCGGACGCTACCTCATGGGTACAAATCCGAGCCTGTCAGCGGGATTCCAGGTCGAGGTCCGGCGAACGGTCAAAGGGGATGTCTGGACAATCCGGTCCACCGGGCGGGCTGACGTCACCGTCGACCTGCCAGTCGGCCAACCCCGCGGTCAGCGAGGCAAAGCGGACGACCAGACTGCCGTCGGCATCGGTGTCGGTCGTGAATTGGTCCAACGACCGGGGCGCCGGACCCTCGACGATGCGCCCCTGCTGATCCCAACGCGACCCCGTGGAATTCGCCCCGAAATAGCCACTGCTCGAGCACCACCCCACACCTTGACGACCGTACTCCTCCGGCAGCGGTCCGTTGGTGTTGAACGCCACGATCTCATCGTTCACCACCGTCAGCCACGCGCAGGGGTTGGTCCCGTTGAAGCAGAACCGATACGGCCGCTCGGCGACTGCCTGCCGCACCTGGTCGGCGGGTCCGACCACGACCGAGGACTCACCTGGGTTCAACCCGCTGAAGAACACCAGCACCATGGCGATCACAGCCGCCGCTGCAAGCAGGGGGATGGCAACCCGCAGCATGCGGACTTTGGGATCGCCCTGGTCGGGCCCCGGGCCGGTGCTTTGGACCAGGGTTCGGCGACGATCGACGTCATCGGCCTCACTTCCCCCGGCGGCGAACCGGGGATCAAAGGCGTCCAGCGGACCGTCGTCTGCCATCCAGCCAGAGTCTATTGGGCGTCCCGCCATTTCGGGCACTCAGCCCAGTGGAGCTCAGCCCAACCACCTTTCGGACACTCAGCCCACTGGAACGTTGTTCCCCCGCCTCGCTCAAACCCGAGTGTCCATAAAAGACCAGGTCAGAGAGGCGTGACGCCACAACCGGCCGCCGGCGGGGGCTCGGAGTGGGCTGAGTGTCGGACCACCCATCCCGGGCCGCGCCCAGGGCGCCGACATGTCCACAGGGACGGAGTGGCCCCACCAACGGGAATCGATGACGATCTTTCAGATGCTGCCTGCCCATGTGAGCCGGACGTTCGCAACCGCCCCCAGTGGTCTTGTCACCCTTCGTCATCTGGCTGGTATGGGTTTCGATCGCCGACAGGTGTCGGCCTGGACGACCCAGCGGGAGCTGAAGCGGGTCCTGCACGGTGTCTACACGCTGGGGGGCGATGCGCCGGACCACGCCCTCCACCTCCTCCAACTCCCGCAGGTGTACATCCCCCTTCGAGCCCGGGAGGGGGACAGCCCGCCCGTGGTGAGCGGCAAACCGGTGTTAGCGCTGTACGGGGCGGACGGGTTTGACGTGACATCACGACCTCTTGTCCTCGTCGACGCCCACTGCCGGGTACGTGCCGAACCCAAGCCATTCGAATTGTGTCGGGTCGACATGACGGCCGTGGAGTGGGAATGGACGAAGGGCATCCGAACCGCCGCCCCGTGGCGGGCGCTCTGTGATACGGCCCTGGACCCGGGGGTCACCGACCGCCAACTCCGGGTCGCCGCGGATGCGCTGAGAAACCGGCGAATCCTAGGTGTCACCCGGGCCGTGACGCACTGGGCGGCGCTGAACCCTCACCCAGGCGCTCGACGGCTGCTTCAAATGGTGGACGAGGGTCAGTTCGAACAGGAAAGCGAGGGAGAACGGGCAGCTTTTGCCCTGCTGTTCGGGCACGGGGGCCCGTTGCCCGACTGCCAGGTACACCCGTTGGGCCGGCTTCGCGTCGATTTCGTATTCCTTCACGCCGCCCTGATCATCGAGTACTACGGCAAGGACCACGACGCAACGGCGGATGCCGACGCGACCCGTATCGATGCGTTCGAGCAACTGGGGTACCGCGTGATCGTGGTGACCAAGTCCATGCTGAAACGGGCACTGGTTGTCCGGGCTCGTATCGAACGGATCCGCCAGGACCGACTGCAGCGGGCCCTTGCCGGAACGCTGCCCCTGCCACCGCTGCCGCCCCAGCCGCCCCGGCTGGTACCACTCCGGACGATCCTTCCAAACCGCAGCGAGCTGGGCCGGGCAGCCTGACCACCACGCCGCGGCTTCGGGCCCGCGCCCTGGCGCGGCCACGCCCCGGCCATCGGGCCCCCCAGACATCCGTCCCAAACCCGACACTCAGCCCACTCAGCCGGGTCCGCCCCCACCGACGCGGACCGAGTGTCCGCGTTTGCCCAGGTCAGCGGGACGGGCACGGTGGTACCGGCCCAAAGTCGTCTCTCCGAGTGGGCTGAGTGTCCGACTGGGGTCCGCATCTACTCTGGGACGCGTCACCGGCACCCATCTTCGGAGCCACCATGTCAAAGCCCACCAAGTTCGCCTTCGTCTGCATCAACGAACGGGACCCCGAGCACCCCCGTCCCTCGTGCTATCCATTGGGCGGAGCCGACATCTTCAACGCCCTCCGTGAAGAACAGGGGCGGCGGCGCAACGACGACGTCAAGGTGGTCGCTGCGCTGTGCCTTGAAGCCTGCCGGGTGGGTCCGGTCATCGGGGTCTATCCCGACGATGTCTACTACGGCGGGGTCACCGAAGAGGACATCCCCGCGATCATGGACCATCTGGAGGGGGGAAGCCCCCCCTCGTTCCTGCAGATCAGCGACGAGGACTTCCGTTACAAGGGTTGATCAATACCAGGCTGATCCAGCCGTACCCGGCGGTCGTCCTTGAACGTTTCGAGAACCACCGCGGATTCGACGTGGGCCAAGCCCGGCAGGCCTGAGATGTCGGTTTCCAGCAGTTCCCGATAATCGGTCACATCCCCTGCCCTGATCTTCAGCAAGAAATCGGCGGTGCCGGTCAGGTAATGGCATTCGGTGACTGCAGACACCGCAGCGATCGCGTCACGGAAGGCATGAACGGCTTCCCGGCCGTGGTGACCCAGTTGGATCAACAACACCACCGTCATGCCGTACCCCAGCGACGGGGGGTCCAGATCGGCGTGGTAGCCACGGATGATGCCCGACTCCTCCAAGCGTCGGGTGCGCTCCAGCGTCGCTGGCGGGGTCAACCCCACCGCCCGGGCCACCGCTGCGTTGCTCATTCGTGCATCGTCTTGCAGCAGACCAAGGATCTGGCGGTCGATCCGATCCAGTCGGGGTCCGCGCACCGGCCCATCCAGGGTTTCCATGGCACCTTCCGGTTGTTAAGCTGGTGGCCAGTTCTACTTTGCACATCCCAAGGAGTCCAGGACCATGACCGTCGATCTGATGCCCATCCAGGGATATCACCACCTTGAGTTCTACGTCGGCAACGCCAAACAGGCGATGCATTACTACCGGACCGTGTTCGGATTCACGCCGGTCGCCTATGCGGGTCCCGAGACGGGCGTGCGTGACCGCGCCTCATGGGTCCTGCGCCAGAACAAGATCACCTGGGTGTTGACCGCAGGGCTTGGCCCCGACTCTGAGATCGCCACCCATCAGTACAAGCACGGCGATGGGGTTAAAGATGTGGCACTGCAGGTCCCCGACGCCGAGGCCGCGTATGCCACGGCAGTCGCGCGTGGCGCGGAAGGGGTGCAAGAGCCCACGGTGCTCGAGGACGACCACGGCAAGGTCGTGATCGCCAAGATCAAGGCGTACGGCGACACGGTCCATTCCTTCGTCGATGCGTCGAACTACTCCGGGGTGTTCCTGCCCGGTTACCAGCCCGTCGCAGACGCCCCCACGGACTCGACCGGGACCAAGACTCCGCTGTACGCGCCGCAGGGTCAGTCCATCGGCATCGAGTTCGTCGACCACATCGTCGCCAACACCTATCTGGGAGGGATGGACGAGCTGGCGGAGTTCTATGCCGCCATCATGGGCTTCAGTCAGCTGGTCCATTACGACGACGACGCGATCTCCACGGAGTACTCCGCCCTGATGTCAAAGGTGTTGTGGGACGGCACCGGCCGCATCAAGTTGCCGATCAACGAGCCAGCGGCCGGCAAGAAGAAGTCACAGATCGAGGAGTACCTGGACTACTACGGCGGCCCCGGTGTACAGCACATGGCGCTGCACACGTCTGACATCGTCGAGACGGTGAAGCAGTTACGGGCAAACGGAATCCGGTTCATGCGGGTGCCCGGGACCTACTACGACGAGCAGAAGGCCAAGCTTGACTGGGACACCATCGCCGAACCGATCGAGGCTCTGGCCGAGCAGAACATCCTGATCGACACCGATGACGAGGGGTACCTGCTGCAGATCTTCACCGAACCGGTACAAGACCGCCCCACGGTCTTTTTTGAGATCATCGAACGCCACGGCGCCAAGGGCTTTGGCGAAGGCAACTTCAAAGCCCTGTTCGAAGCCATCGAACGGGAACAAGAATCCCGCGGCAACCTGTAGACAAAGGCCTCAGGAAACTTTTTGGCCCGGCAGGGTTCGGGCCATGAACGTATCCAAGACCTCACCCACCCGAGCAGCCGCCTGCTCACGGGCCGCGTCGGGATCCTCCCCCGCGACGATGGCCTCGCCGTAGAACTTCAGTTTGGGTTCGGTGCCGCTGGGTCGCACCATGACCCGGGTCCCGTCGGCGGCGACGTAGCGCAACAGCGGGGTCGGGGGTAGCCCGATCTCCTCGACGCTGCCGTCCTGAGCGGTGACGACACCGGCGTCATGGTCCCAGACCCGGACCACGTCGCTGCCGCCCAACTCGGCCGGCGGGTCAGCCCGCAGCCGGTCCAGGGCCGCCTGGACCTGATCCTCCCCATCGCTGTCGTCCAGGTGTATCGAACGCCCCTCGGTCACGTGGGCACCGTGGCGACGGGCCAGATCGTCCAGCAGATCATCGATGGTCTGCCCCTTGTGTCGCAGTCGGGCCGCCAGATCCGCCACCGCCAGCGCGGCGCTGATGCCGTCCTTGTCCCGCACCAGGTCACCGATGGACACCCCCAGTGCCTGCTCGTAGGCCAACACCATCGTCTGACCGTCCTCCGCGACCTCCGCGGCCGCCTGTGACAGCCATTTGAAACCGGTGAGTGTCTCGGTATAGCCCGCGTGGTGGTCAGCGGCGATCTTGGCAAGCAGTTGTGAGGACACGACCGTCGTGGCGACGTGGGCGGCGCCAGCGCCGGCAAGCGCGCCCCGGGACAGCACGTCCTCAGCCAACATGGTCCCGATCTCATCGCCCCCAAGCAGCCGCCACTGCCCGGCCTGGGGGATCCCTACGGCGATACGGTCGCCGTCGGGATCGTTGGCCAGGATCAGATCGGCGCCGATCTCGGTTGCCAAGGCGACCGCCAGGTCCATCGCACCCGGCTCTTCGGGGTTGGGGAACGCAACCGTCGGAAAGTCGGGGTTGGGCTGTTGCTGTTCAGGCACGGCATGGACATCGGTGAACCCGGCGTCAGACAGTATGTGAAGACACAATTCCCCCGCGACGCCGTGCAGAGCGCTGTAGACGATGGTGGTGTCTTTGGGACCGTCAGACGGGATGAGTTGCAACACCTCATGGACATAATTCTCGACCAGATCGGGGTCGATGGGCCAGACCAACGGCGTATCCGGGGGTGCCAGCGGGACGTCGTCCAACGACTCCACGGCATCGATGGCAGCCGAGATCTCAGCGTCCAAGGGGGCGGCGATCTGCCGCCCACCAGGCCCATAGACCTTGAAGCCGTTGTCGGACGGCGGGTTGTGGCTGGCGGTGATCATTACGCCGGCAGCCGCCTTCAGATAGCGCACGGCGAAGGCAACCAGAGGAGTGGGGACGACATCGACGAACTCCCAGACCCCCAGACCCGCCCCGGCAAGCACTCTCGTGGCGTCGGCGGCGAACTCGTCGCTGTTGTAGCGGGCGTCGCGGCCCACGACCACCCCCTGGGCGCCCGCAGGGCCGGCAACCTGGTTCAACCGCTCTGCCAGCCCGGCGGTGACACGGCGGATCATCGCTCGGTTCATCCGGTTGGGGCCTGCGCCCAACGGCCCCCGGATCCCCGCCGTCCCAAACTCCAGTCGCTGGCTGAACCGGTCCGCAAGACCAGCGTCGTCATCCAGGTCCAGCAGGCGCTGCACCTCTTCACGGGTGGCGGGATCGGGGTCCTCAGCCATCCAGGCCAGTGCCTGTTGGCGTAGTTCCATGTCGTCCCCTCCAAGGTGGGTGTGCAACGAGTTGCCGCAGCCGTGTCAGCTTATGGCCTGGGGCGGGCACCATAGGGCGTATGGATGACGAACCGGACCAGGTCCGCCTGAACTACGAGGAGGTTCCCGCCCTGACCCGCGGGGATCTGGACCCCGATCCCCTGGCGCAGTTGCAGCGCTGGTTGGACATCGCGGCAGCCAGCGATCAACTTGTCGAACCCAGCGCGATGTCTTTGGCGACCGTCGATGAACGGGGACGTCCGGCGTTACGAACGGTGCTTCTTCGTGGCATCAACGCTGGCCGCCTGCTGTTCTTCACCAACTATGCGTCCCGCAAGGCCGATCACATCCAGGCAAATGACCATGTGGCCTTGCTGTTTCGATGGGCCAACCCGCAGCGGCAGATAGAGGTTCGGGGCCACGTCACCCGGGCAACCGCTGAAGAGTCCGACCGCTACTTCGGTTCCCGCCCCCGGAGTTCACAGATCGGTGCCCATGTGTCGCCGCAATCCCAACCGCTAACCGACCGGGCCACCCTGGATCAGCGGGTCCAGCAGATCACGGCCCGTTTCGACGACGTCGATCCGATTCCCCGGCCCGACCACTGGGGCGGCTATGCGGTCACCCCGGTGTCAGTTGAGTTCTGGCAGGGACGAGCGTCCCGCCTGCACGACCGGTTCAGGTATACCCATGACGGCGCGGCCTGGACGATCCAGCGTCTGGCCCCCTAGCTCTTCACCAAAGGACTGAACATGCCAAAGGGTTACATCATGTGTGAGATCGACGTCACCGATCCCGACCTGTACGCCAAGGAGTACATCCCACGGTCAACCCCAGCCGTGGCCGAGCACGGCGGCCGGTTCCTGGTCCGGGGCGGCAACCCTGTCGTTCTGGAGGGAGAGGGGTCAGCCAAACGCGTGGTCGTTGTCGAGTTCGAAAGCGTCGCCAAGGCGAGGGAGTTCTATGAGTCGGCGGCGTATCAGGAGGCGTCGAAATGGCGGCGGCGGGGCGCCACCACGACGTCCTACATGCTGCTCGAGGGGGCCGACTGACCCTGGGACGTTACGGTCACCGGCGTCCTAGCCCGGGGCCAGCCGACGCTGCGACTGGACCCAATCCCGTAGGGCCCGCCCGATCTCGTCGGGGCTGTCCTCTTGGACGAAATGGATCCCTGGGATGGTGACCTCTGTCTGGTTCGGCCAGGTGCGGCACCGCTCGGCGTAGACCTGTGACAGGAATCCCGGTTCGGCATGGAGATACAGCTTGGGGATGTCTGCGCTGGTGGACAGCCACTGTTCGTAGTCGGCGATGATCTGGTGCACATCGGATGGTTCGCCGTCGAAGGGGATCTGGCGGGGCCATGTCAGGGTCGGACGGCGCCCCTCCCCCGGTTCGGTGTAGGGCTTGCGGTACACCGCCATCTCCTCACCGGTCAGATCGCGCATGATGGACCCGGGCAGCACCCGTTCGACGAAGACGTTTTTGTCCAAAGCCATCTCCTCACCGGCATCTGAACGGAAGCCCTCAAACACCCGCTGTCCCCCCTCGGGCCAATCATCGAATGACACCGTGCCGCACAGGGCTTCCATGTAGCAGATGCCCGCAATGGCCCCGCGATGCCTGTTCGCCCAGTCAAAGCCCAACCCGCTACCCCAGTCGTGCAGCACCAGGGTGACATCGTCGGTGACCCCCAGCGCCTGCAGGACCCCATCGAGGTAGCGGCGGTGTTCGGTGAAGGTATAGGAAGCCGGGCCGGCATCCGGCCGCTTGTCAGAGTCCCCCATGCCCACCAGATCCGGTGCGATGACCCGGCCCAGATCTGCCACGTGGGGCATGACGTTTCGCCACAGGTAGCTGGAGGTCGGGTTGCCGTGCAGGAACACGATCGGGTCCCCCTCCCCCTCATCGACCACGGCCATCGAGATCCCGTCGACCTCGACCGCCTTCTTGACGTAGGGCATGTCAGAACTGATCGGCATGCCGGCACTGTAGACCGCCTACGCTTGGACGATGAGTGCGGACGAAGAGTTCCTGGGCCACATGGCGGCCCTGCTGGGAACACCGAGCCTGAGCAGCCAAGAACGCGCCACGGTGCTGGACCTGACCCGTGTCATCGCACATTCGACCGAACGGCGTTTCGGTCCGTTGACGGTGTATGCGCTGGGGCTGTCGATGGCCGCGTCGATGCCGCCGCAGGACCGCGCAGAACGCCTGCAACGGGCCATCGACGCAATTGAGTCAGGTCAAGATCCGGAATCATCTCAGGAGCCCAACGTATGACACCGGGACGGACGGTCACCAGTCGGGTCAAGGTCCGGCGCCACACCGGGCTCGACGTCAGCGGCGGTCGGGCCACCCTGGCGATCGAAGAACCTCTGGAGATCCGCGTCGACGGGGCCGTCGTGGCCACCACGATGCGCACGCCAGGCAACGACTTCGACCTTGCGCTGGGGTTCGCCGTCACCGACGCCGCGGTTGACCCAGACGAAATCATCCAGATCAGCTATTGCGGTCCCGCTGCGGGGGAGGTCAGCGCCAGCGGGGCGGCCGCAGATCTGTCCGGGCCCTACTCCGGTGCCTTCAACGTCGTCAACGTCGCCACCCGCGCCGGGTCGGGGGCACCGATCCACCGTCACCGGACATCGGTGATCTCAAGTTCCTGTGGAATCTGCGGCGCCGAGATGATCGCCGACCTGTCCGCCCGTAGCGGTTCGGTCGCCGATGATGCACTGGGGATGACCGTTGAGACGGTGGCCGCGATCCCCCGTCTGGCTCGGGCGGCACAGGCAGGTTTCCAGGCCACCGGTGCGACGCACGCCGCGGCCGCATTCACCGCGGACGGCACGCTGCAGGTGTTGCGAGAGGATGTCGGACGACACAACGCGGTCGACAAGGTCATCGGAGCCCTGGCCGCGGCACAGGGCCTTCCGGCGAAGGGCAGCGTGCTGTTCAGTTCGGGGCGGGTCGCCTATGAGATCGTTGCAAAGGCCTTGATCGCGGGCTTCCCCGCCATCGTCGCGGTGTCTGCCCCCACCTCGCTTGCGGTCCAGTCAGCCGACGAGGCCGGCATGACCCTGATCGGCTTCGCCCGCGACGAAGATTTCACGGTCTACAGCCGACCTGATCGCCTACGCGGCGAGTAGCTTCGGGAGGTTCTGGTCGGCGCGGCAGCGCACAGATTGACCAGTCCCAATGGCCGCCGACTGTGACGAGGCCGACGCACCGTGGCCCCACTCAGGCGCGGCCTGCGGCCGCCAACAGGGGGACCAACATCTCGTCCTCGGTCAAGCTGCCGTGACGGGACAGCATCTCGTCCTCCCGGGGTGTGGCGGGGTCGGAGAAGCCGATCAGATCGAAGGGGGCCAGGACCACGTCGCCGATTCGGCGGCGGTGGTGTGCCGGCCCGGCGGGTCCCAGCCAGCCGTCGTCGAACAATTCCTCGCGACTGAACACCCAGGACCGGTCGGCGTACAGATCCACGCACGCCTGCAGCAAATCCTTCTGCTTGTTCGTGCGCGCATACAACGACCGGAAGCGACTTTCACCCGAGCGTCGCCGCACCAGATGGTCAACGGCCTCCGTCGCGACCACGCTCTGTGGCCCCACCTCGACATGCCCGTGGTCGGCGGTGATGACCAGCGCACCATCGGCCGGGATCAACTCCAGCAACTCCTCCACCAGCCGGTCTGCGTCAGCCAGCTCCGCGCAAAACGGCGGGGTTGTCAACCCGTGGGCGTGGGCGACCTTGTCGATGCCGTCGTAGTAGGCATAGACGACGCGGGCATCGTCGGCCAAGGCCGCAGCGACCCGCGCACGCAATACCGCTGAGGTCTGCCATCCGTGCAGGGACGCGCCTGCCAGGTGCGCTTTCGTGAACCCCGTACCTTCGAACTCTGCGCGCACCACAGCAGGAATCGACCGGGTGTTGAACGCAGGGACTGGTTGCAATGTGGTCGCCTGCGGTCCCTTGGCCCCACCATCCAATCGCCATTTCAACACGTTCAACACACCTTGTTCCAGGCCGATGCGGTATCCCAATAGCCCATGTTCGGCAGGTGTCATGCCGGTGGTGATACTGGGAAGCCCCGTGGCGGTGGTCGAGGGCACGGCGCAGGTGATGGAGCGACCCGCCATACCGGCCATCGTGGGAAGCTGTTCAGCGTTGTCTTGTCGCATGTTCCAGCCCAGACCGTCCAGGACCAGCACCACGACGCGGTTGGCAGCGGCGGCCACCTCCGGCATCCAGGTCGGTCCGGACACCGCCTGCAGGCCCGGGATCACCGCCCCGATCCATGCTCCGCCGTACTCAGGCTTTATGGGTTGCGGTCTGTCGTCCGGCACCGGGCAAGCCTACGGGTCAGGCTTCTGTCCGTACACCGCCTGGTTCGTCGCGTTCATTACACCGATCAGCACGGCGCCGCCGATGATCAGCACGACCAGGACGACCCAGCCGGCCATCGGATCCACGCCCTGCGCCAGCAGTCGCGCTCGACCGGCCGGCGACAGCATGACAAATGCCAGGGCACCCACGGCAACGACGACAGCAGCCGCAGCAGCCATCAACGCCCCGGCCCGCCACGTCGGCGCTGGGTTCTCCCACTCGGCTGGTGATGACAAGACCGGTGCCCCATCAGCCGATCCAACCTCTGTATCGGTGCTTGTGTCCCCAGGGGTAGCAGGCGCAGACGTCTCCGTGGGCGAATCCTGGTCGCCCGTCTCAGCCAACGCCCGTCGGTGTGCCTCGTCAATCTCATGCACCGGTCGATCCAGCACGATGGCGGCCTCCTTGATCGACAGCCCTGCTTCGTCGATCAGCGCAACCACCTCGGCCACCACGCTGCGGTGCTCATCCTCGTCCATCAACCAGTGCGCCAGGCAAAAAAACTCGATGGGACGTTGGACGTCGGCAGCCAACGCAGTGGTGGCGACATCGTTCAAGATGTCGTCGGCACGCTCCTGCGTCAGAAACACTCGCAGGTAGGCCATCAACTGTTGTTCTGGAAAGTGCATGGGTGCCTCATGGTGCGCCACGTGGCGGCTGACATCGAGTCAAACCGGCTACCGTGCACGAAATGGTACGTATGGACGTTCCCCCCGCGGTCGGTGACAGACCTACCTTTCCGCCGGAGCTCCACGACATTCGGGGGCAGCTTGACCGGTTGTTCACCTCGACACCGACGTATCAGACATTGGGGATCAAATTACGGGATTGGGGACCGGGGTGGGCACAGACGACCATGATCGTGCCGGACTCGTTGGTCAACCTGGCCGGAACGGTCCACGGGGGCATGACGTTCACCCTGGCGGACGCGGCTTTTGAGATCGCATGCAATTCCTACGGCCGTTTGGCGGTGGCGTTGGAGACCACCTGCCACTATCACCGCCCGGCACCGGTCGGCATCCCATTGGTCGCCGACGCCTGGGAGCTGTCCAAAGGACGGCGCACGGCAAGCTACCGGTTGCGTGTCACCGCGCAGGATGATCAGATCGTCGCGTCGTACCTCGCGTTGGCCTACCGCACGTCGACCTGGCATGTCGATGCCGACCGGATCCCTGACGGGTGGTGACCCCCGTGGGGGGTGTGGTGCGACGATGGACATGTGGAGTAGGCGTGGTCCTGACGTTGCTGGTCGGTTGCGGACAACCCCAGACGGCCACAACGAAGCCGGCCGGCCGTTGTTCTGAGATCATCTTTTTGCCCCTGCAGACCGGTAGTCATCTGATTGGTGACGCTGGCCCGCCCGTTCCCTACTCCTCCACACCGCCGACCAGTGGTTGGCATGCCTCCGGGCCCCCACCGTTGGGGGTGTTCGACGAACCGTTGAGCGAACCGGCACAGGTCAGCACGCTTGAAGCCGGCGGGGTCGTGGTGACCCACCACGGACTGTCCGCCGCCGATCAGGCGCAGTTGGCCGCGACACTGGACCGTGAGGGTGCGGATCGCAGCGCAATGACCCCCTATGATGCCCTCGCAGCTGGGCAGGTCGTGTTCGCCTCGTGGGGGGCGATGCAGCGCTGCGATGGTGTGGACACCGCTGCGCTGTCAGCCTACGTCAGGGCCTACGGCACGCCGATCACACGACACCGATGATGGCGGGGATGAAGATCGCATCCTGGAACATCAACTCACTCCCCGTTCGCATGCCTCGA
>JBBSNE010000007.1:0-19052 GCA_038232815.1 Euzebyales bacterium
CGAAGGGCACGCCGGATTCCTGCAGTTCGAACGCATCCGCGGTCTGATGGCAGACGCTTCGGAGGCCACGTCGGGGCTGGACTTCGAACAAGCCATCGAAGCAGCACGGGCCTCGGTTCTGTTCACCACCCACACACCGGTGCCAGCGGGCATCGACCGGTTCAACCGTGGCTTGATCGAACGCTACTTCGCCTCGTATGCCACGCAGGTGGGGGTGACGCTGGATCGAATTCTCAAAGTCGGACGTGAGGTGGGCGATGACCGCGGACAGGTCTACAACATGGCATTGATGGGGCTGCGGTTGTCTGCCGGCGCCAATGGCGTGTCACGGCTTCACGGTCAGGTGTCCCGCGCCATGTTCTCTGACCTGTGGCCGGGCGTGGAGCCACCGGAGGTGCCCATCACCTCGGTGACCAACGGGGTTCATGCCGCCAGTTGGATCGGCCCCGAGATGGCCGCGGTCTATGACCGGGTGCTGCCACCGGACTGGTCGCACAATCCGGACGCGTGGACGTTGGCACACAAGATCACCGACGATCAGATCTGGCGGGCCCGGGGGCGGGCCCGTGAGCGGATGGTGCACACAGTCCGCGACTGGGCGCGGGAACAGGCGGTCCGCCGCGGTGAGGCAGCCGGCAACCTTGGATGGACCGATTCCATTCTGGATCCCGACGCGTTGACGATCGGCTTTGCCCGGCGGTTCGCCACCTACAAGCGGGCGACGCTGCTGCTGAGCCAGCCCGACCGCCTGCGGGCGATGCTCGAATCCACGGACCGTCCGATCCAGTTCGTGTTCAGCGGCAAGGCCCATCCCAAGGACGATGGTGGGAAGGGGCTCATTCGTGACATCGTCCATGCCTCACAGGACCCGGCCCTGCGCAGCAGGTTGTTGTTCATCGAGAACTACGACATGCGGATTGCCCGCACCATGGTGTCGGGCTGCGACGTGTGGTTGAACAACCCACGCCGACCACATGAGGCCAGCGGGACCAGCGGGGAGAAGTCGGTGTTGAACGGCGGCCTGCACGCCTCGGTGCTCGATGGCTGGTGGGATGAGATGTATGAGCCGCCGAGGGATGGGCGGCCAGAGAACGGGTTTGCCATCGGGGGACGCACGCATCATCCCGATCCCGACCAGCAGGATGCTGCCGACGCCGCGGCGCTGTTCGACCTGTTGGAGCGCACCATCATCCCGCTGTTCTACGACCGCCCGGACGGGCCCTTGCCCCGGCGGTGGCTGGCGCGCGTACGTGCCTCGCTGACGACGCTAGGACCCAAAGTCCTTGCATCCCGCATGGTCCAGGACTACACCACGCAGTTATATGTCCCGTTGGCCCAACGGGCCCTGCGTCTGACAGCGGATGGTGGCAGGAGCGCGCTCGAACTGGCCACCTGGCGGGGCAGGATGGCCGCGAACTGGGGCGGTGTGGCCATTGATTCCATCGAACTGGATCGTGGGGTCGGCACCATCGGTGAGAAACGGGGCGTCACCGTCGATGTCGATCTGGGTGCCGTCGCTTCTGATGAGGTGGCCGTCCAACTGGTTCACGGGCCGATCAGCGCGGACGGCACCATCGTGCAGTCCGAGACATTGACCCTCTCACCTGACGGGTCATCTGATGGTTCGGGGGAGGGGCGGGTGCGGTATCGCGGGACCGTCGATCTGGATGTCAGCGGCGAGTACGGCCTGACGGCGCGGGTCATTCCTGAGCACGACGATTTGCGTAGTTGGGCCGACACCGGCCTGGTCGTCTGGGCTGACTGAAGATCGGCCGGCCTTAGCCCTGAAAGTGACTCGCCAACGCACAGTTGGCGTGGACAGCCTGGACACATTCGCGGTGAAGTTGCAGGTCAAGTCGGTATGGCCCATCCAGTCGGAGTCACTTGCATGGTTCAACCGAGTCGATTTCGAGGTTCGCCCCGGAGCGACTTTGGGACCGCCCAGCACCTGCCTTACGGCCGTGCCTCCAGCTCAAGGACGGATCGAGCCAGGGTCTTCGCACGACTCTCGGGCGTGCGGGCCTTGAGCAGCGGCAGGATCACGGCGTAGCGATCGGATCGGCCCAACCGCTCGAAGGTTTCCAGGGCATTCGTGTTGGCGGCGAGCGCTGCGGTGAGGTCGGGTGGGACCTCGGCTGTGCGTTGCGACTCATACGCCGCCCCCCATCGTCCATCCGTCTTGGCGGCCTCGACCTGTGCCAGACCTGCCGACAGCATACGTCCGTCCCCGAGCAGGACCTCCACCTTCCCGACGTTGACCATCGACCAGGAACTACGTGGCCGCCGGGGGGAGTACCGCTGAAGAAACGACACGTCGTCGCAGGTCCTTCGAAGTCCGTCAATCCAGCCGTAGCACAGCGCCACGTCGAGCGCTTCCGCTGTCGTCACCGAGACGACCCCCGAGTGCCGCTTGGCGATCCGTAACCAGGCCTCAGGCTGTTCCCGGTGGTGTACCGCCAGCCAGTCCTCCCAGCGGGCGGCATCGGGAAGGTCGAGCACGTCCACGCTATGCCGCCGTCGTGGTCGCGAGGACCTCAAGGTAGTGCGGGTTGAACATGATGCCCAGCACATTGCCAAAGGGGTCGACCACGGCAGCGGTTACGAATCCCTCCCCCCGTGGCGTGGTGGGCTGGTACTCCGTGGCACCCATCGCCAGGAGTCGCTGGACGGTGACCTCCAGGTCGTCGACGTGCCAGTACATGACCGCCCCGCCCGGTTCGCCCGACGCGCCGGACGGCTGGTAGCTGCGGTCGACGATGCCGAGTTCGGCCTGATGGTCCCCGACGCGGAACTCGGCGTAGGCCAAGCCACCGTCGGGACCCGGCCGCGTGAAGTACGGCTCCACTTCCAGTAGCGCCGTATACCACTCTGCAGCGTCCGCGACGTCGTCGGCCCAGTAGCTGATCGTGCTGAATCCTCGCAGGGTCACCATGCATCCTTCTCGTCGTTGTGTCCTGCACAGCACGCTACCGCCCCTTGTGGAACGTTTGGTTCCTCAATGAATGGCAGACTGAATAAGGATGCTGGACACCTCCGTGCGGTTGCTGCGCCTGCTGTCGTTGTTGCAGACGCGAAAGAATTGGTCTGGCGCCGACCTGGCCAGCCGGCTTGACGTGTCCACTCGAACCGTGCGCAACGATATCGAGCGGCTGCGCATCCTCGGGTATGAGGTGCATTCCCGAACGGGGATTGCCGGTGGCTACCAGTTGAGGGCTGGTTCTGCGATGCCGCCGCTGTTGCTGGACGATGAGGAGGCCGTTGCCGTGGGGGTGGGGTTGCGCGCTGCGGCGTCCGGTTCGGTCACCGGGATCGAGGAGACCTCGCTGCGAGCGTTGCGCAAGCTTGAACAGACCTTGCCGCGCCGATTGCGTCATCAGCTTGATGCGCTGCGGCTGGCCACGGTGTCTGCGGCCGGGGGCGGGCCGACTGTGGACGCCGAGACATTGACGACAATCGCGGGTGCCTGCCACGACCACCGCCAACTGCGCTTCGAATACCAGGACCACGACGGTGCAACAACCGTGCGACGTGTCGAACCGCACCGTCTGGTCTACACCGGTCGCCGCTGGTACCTGCTTGCGTGGGACTGCGACCGAGGCGACTGGCGCACGTTCCGCGCGGATCGCATACGACCGCGTCCGCCCACCGGGCCGCCGTTCACGCCGCGCCAGCCGCCCGAGGACGCCGCTACCCACGTGGTACGCGGAACCGGCTCGCTGGCCTGGGAGCACCAGGCGCGGGTCATCCTGCACGCGTCAGCGATCGCCCTTGCTGACCGCATTCCACCAGCCGCAGGCCTGTTACGAGCAGTTGACGAGCACAATTGCGTTCTGGAGACCGGAAGCGGTTCCCTGCGTGACCTTGTCGGCTTCCTGACCAGCCTTGATGTTTCATTCAACGTACAGGACCCACCCGAGTTGCGGGCCCTGCTGCGCCAGCTCGCCGACCGCTACACGGCGGCGGCTGACGACGGCTGTTCGGCCGGCCTTCTCCAACAGCGTCGGGATGATCCGGATCCGGCAACGTACAGTGATGGGATGCAGACGGTGGTTCTGGGTGAGCCGCCGGCGCCGCTCGCCGACTGGCTGGCACGCCGGCGAGAATTGGGGCAGGACCTGTTTGACGAGGTTTGGGAAGGCGTCCATCACGTGGCACCTGCTCCGCACCGGCGACACGGTGATGTGGACGATCAGATCGCGGCGCTGCTCCGGCCCCTCGCAAGACAAGTCGGCCTGTGGCCAAGTGGTCCGCTGAACGTTGGCGAATCGGATGACTATCGGGTGCCGGACCGGGCGTACCTGCGCGATCGGCACATGGACACCTTCGTTCCGACCGCCGCCGTGGTGGTGGAAATTGTTTCCCCCGAGGATGAGACGTTTGCCAAGTTCCCGTTCTACGTCAGCAGGGGGATTGAAGAACTCCTGATCGTGGATCCTCAAGCGTCCTCGGTGCAGTGGTATCGCCGGGACGGCCACGAGATGGCATCGGTGCCGGAAGGTGAATTGCTGGGCATCACCGGGGCGGATCTGACCGCTTCGATTGATTGGCCGTCTGTCGTATAAGGGAACTTGTCGATACGCTAGGGGGGTATGCGATTCGTCCTACTGTCACTCTTGCTCGCCGCGCTCCTTGCCGCTTGCGGCAGCGACGATCAAGAGCCTTTGGCAAACCCCGTCTTGGACGGAACCGGTGATGTGGCGGCCGGGGAGGAACTGTTCGCGGCGAACTGCGCGGAGTGTCATGGGCCGGGTGCCAACGGGACCGCCCAGGGGCCGTCGTTCATGAACGACATCTATGTCCCCTCTCACCATGCCGACGGGGCCTTCTTGCTTGCCGTCCGCAACGGCGTGCAGCCCCATCATTGGGACTTCGGCGCCATGCCCGCCCGTCCGGGGCTCAGCGATCAGGAAGTGGCTGACATCGTCGCCTGGGTCCGCGCCCAGCAGCGTGCGGCGGGCGTGATCGAATGAGCCGCCGGCTCCGACGTGCAAGCGCGTGCCTGACGGTGGTGATCTTCAGCGCCTGTTCCACACCCACCTTCACGACGGAGGTCGTGATGTCGGAATTCGCCTACGAGCCGGTGACGATCGCACTCCCGGCGAACGAGCCCGGGTATGTACTGACCCTGACAAACGACGGGTCAACGCCGCATGACTTCAACGTCGACGGGCTGCCCGAGGATGTCCAAGTGCACCTGGCGGTCTTGCCGGGCGGGGAAGCGCCCTACCCACTGCCGGGCCTGCCGGCAGGGGAGTACCCGTTCTACTGCGCCATCGAAGGCCATCGGGAGGCGGGTATGGAAGGCGTACTTGAGGTCAGCTGACCTACGGGTCCCCGAAGGCGAAGGCAAAGAGGTCAGCCAGGGGGACCTGGATGTCGACGGCCGTCAGCACGCCTGGGGCGGCCTCCCGGCGGATGTGTTGGTACACGCCTTCGACGGGGGCGGAGTGCACCACCACCTCGCGGGCCGGCAGATCCACGACCCAATAATGGGCGAGCCCTGCCTCGGCATAGATACCGGCCTTGACCCCGAGGTCGCGCCGCAGGCTGCTGGCAGCCACCTCGATGAGCAGCTCGGCCAGATGTGGATGGGTGCGCATACCATCGGGTGCGGGCCACCGGGCGGGCACGATCGCAAGGTCCGGCTCGGGCTCGGAGTCAGCGGTTGCCGCCCAAGCACTTTGTGAACGGACATGTAGATCCTCCGGGAGGCGGCGGGCGAACCACATGGTCAACCATTGCACTGCCATGTCGTGGGGGACACCCTTTGACGCCATCTCGACAATCATCCCTCGCAGCAGCTCGACCTTTTCGTCGACAAGCTGGCCGGCCTCGATCAGGGTGTCGTACTGTGCGCGGGTGATCCCACGCAGATCCTCACCGAACTCCTGGGCGGTCTCCAGCGTCGTCATGGCTGCCATTGCATCCGATCCCTCTTCGCGTGGTCAAACCGGGGACTGTGGACAATCATGGCGGCTCATCGCGCTCCTTACCACCTTTGATGCATCGCGTGCAGCTATCACTCGTCGTGCCCCAGCGTCGGTCGGGGGAGGTACGGACCGGTCAGCAGGTCAAGATCGTCTTGGTCCAGTTCCACGTCGGTGGCTGCGACGGCGTCGTGCAGATGGTCCAGTTTGGTGGCGCCGATGATCGGGGCGGTCACGCCCGGTTGGTGCAACAGCCAGGCCAGCGCGATCTGAGCCCGGCTGACCCCGTGCCGCTCGGCAACTGTGCCCACTGCGTTCAGTATCTCCTCTTGGGTGTCGTCGCCGTACAGGTGCTTGGAGAAGTCGTCTGACTTGGCCCGCGTCGAACTCTTCTCCGCCGGCGGTCGGGCCAGGATGCCTCGCGCCAACGGAGACCACGGCAGGACACCGATGCCCATGTCGGCGCACTGCGGCAACATCTCCCGTTCCTCCTCCCGGTACAGCAGGTTGTAGTGGTTCTGCATCGTGACGAACGGGGTCCAGCCGTTGACCAGCGCAACGTGCTGGGCCTTTGCGAACTGCCAGGCGGTCATCGATGAGGCCCCCAGGTAGCGGACCTTGCCGGCCTGGACACAGTCGTGCAGCGCCCGCATCGTCTCGGCGATCGGTGTGTCAGGGTCCCAGCGGTGGATCTGATACAGGTCGATGTGGTCGGTGTCCAAGCGTCGCAAGGACGCGTGGACCCCGTCCATGATGTGGCCGCGGGACAGCCCACTGTCGTTCGGGCCGTCTCCCAGCGCAAACCGGACCTTGGTCGCCAAGACGTAGTCCTCGCGCCGCGGGAAGATGGCGGCCAGCGCCTTCCCGGTCACCTCTTCGCTGACGCCAACGGAGTACATGTCGGCGGTGTCGAAGAAGTTGATACCGGTGTCCGCTGCCGCCTGAACGAACGGCAAGGCGTCGTCGTAGCCCAGCACCCAATCGCGCCACCCCGGATCGCCGTAGGACATCATCCCCAAACAGATCCGTGACACCCTTAGGCCGGTGGTTCCCAGTCGTACGTAATCCATGGCAGCAGCTTAGGGCGATCTGCAAAGTCGGTTGCTTGGTGCATCAGTGAAGCGCCAAAGCCGTCCGGAGGATCTCATCAATCGTGTGACCTGAGACTCCATCGAGCTTCCCGACGCGGCGCAGCAGGCGGCTGGCGGCTACCGCCCGGATTTGTTCGACCTGGAACCCCGTCACTGTGTCCAGGCCATTGACCACATCAGGGTCCACGCGGACATGCAACGGGATATCGCGGATGTACGTCGTCCCCGGGATCAGGATCGTCATTCGCAACCGGGGGTGATGGAGTTGATCGGCTGAGACGATCACAGTGGGCCGGACAAGTGCTTGCTCCGGATCTTCGGGGTGGATGCCGAAGTCAACCGTCCAGATGTCGCCACGCCGGTGTATTGGATCGATCACTCGGCAAGTCCGTCGGGGCGAGAAGCAGCAAGAGCTTGGGCTTCCCGTTGGTATGCCTCAAGATCCTCTGTAGCCATGTTGTCCAAAGCCGCGTGAACGTCGTCCCACCAGCGATCTCGGTCCAGGCGCTCCACAGCGTCCATCTCTCAGCCTTGTTGACTGACCACCTTGGGCCGATGCCAGCCGCCGTGCTCGGCGATCAGCTGATCAGCCTGCGGAGGACCCCAGGTGCCGGGCTCGTACTCGAGCACCGGTGGGGGGTCGTCCAGGATCGGTTGCACCACCCGCCAGGCCTGCTGGACACCGTCGGCCCGGGCGAACAACCGTTGCTCCCCCTCAAGTGCATCCTCCAGCAGGCGTGCGTAGGCCTCCTCCAAGGGGCCGTCGCGTTGCTGGTCGTAGTCGTAGTCAAGCTCGACAGGTCGGCTGATCAGCTGGTCGCCGGGCTGTTTGATCTCCACCGACAGACTGACCCGTTCCCCGGGATTGAGACGAAACAGGAGGTGATTGGGATGGGGGTCAGCGGCGCCGGGCTGGGCGAAGAACAGTCGGGGCGGCCGTTTGAACTCCACCAGCACGTCGGTGGCGGTCACCGGCATCCGCTTGCCGGTCATGATGAAGAACGGCACGCTGGCCCAACGTTCTGATTCGATGTGGGCCTTCAACGCGATGAAGGTTTCGACGTCGGAGTCAGCGGCCACGCCCTCCTCGTCGCGGTAGCCCACGAATTGCCCGCGGACGACGTCGTCGGGGTCCAGCGGGGTCATGGACCGCAGGACCTTGACCTTCTCATCCCGAAGGGACTGTGCATCGGCTGCCACGGGCGGTTCCATCGCCACCTGGGCCAGCACCTGCATCAGGTGGTTCTGCACGACGTCCTTCAGGGCACCGGTCTCGTCGTAGAACGCGCCCCGTCCGTCGACGCCGAAGTCCTCCGCCATGGTGATCTGCACGCTGTCGATGTAATGGCGGTTCCAGGCAGGCGCCAGCACGGTGTTGGCCAGACGGAAGACCAACAGGTCCAACACCTGCTCCTTGCCCAGAAAGTGGTCGATCCGATGGACCCGCTCTTCCGGGAAGGCGTCAAGGACGAATTCGTTCAACTTCTTCGCCGACTGAAGATCCTGACCGAACGGCTTCTCGATGACGATCCGACCGTCGCGATTCAGCCCCGCGTCGACCAATCCCTCGATGACGGTGGTGAACAAGCTGGGCGGTATCGCCAGATACATCAACGGCCGTTCGGCCTTTGCCAACTGCTCTTGCAGGTCGGTGTAGGTCGAGGATTCGCGGTAGTCGCCCTTGACGTAGGAGAGGGCATCCAGCACCTGACCCAGTGGGTCGTCGACCACGTCGGAGGGGCCGAACTCTTCGATGGACTCGCGCGCATACTGACGCAGCCGGTCGGTGTCCCAATCGGACAGGGCGACGCCCACAACGGTGTCCGGCAGTTTCCCCTCCGTAGCCAGGTCATACAGCGCCGGGAAGATCTTCTTCTTGGCCAGATCCCCGGTGGCACCGAACAGCACGATCGCATCACAGGAGGACGTCATTGAACGTCTTTCTCGTGGTGACCGCCGAACATGGCCCGCATCGCAGAAAGTGAACGGCTGGCGTAATCATCGTTGTCACGGGTGAAGTAACGGCCAAACAGGGCGGCACCGATGACGTTGGCTGGCACACCCTCCTCGACGGCGGCCAAAACGGTCCAGCGGCCCTCGCCGGAGTCAGACACCCGCCCTTCGAACCCCTCAAGGTCGGGATCTGTCAACAATGCCTGGGCGGTCAGGTCCAACAGCCATGACCGTACGACGCTGCCCCGCCGCCACACCTCTGCAACCGCCGCGGTGTCGATGTCGTACTGATAGTGCTCCGGATTTGCCAGAGGGGCTGTCTCGGCATCCGCCTGCCGCTCTTTGGTGCCGATATCGGCCTGTTCCAATATGTTCAGGCCCTCGGCATAGGCGGCCATCACGCCGTACTCGATGCCGTTGTGCACCATCTTGACGAAATGTCCGGCGCCGTTGGGACCGCAATGAAGATACCCGTGTTCGACGGCGGTGGGCTGCCCGTCGCGTCCCGGGGTACGGGGGGCGACGTCGACCCCCGGCGCCAACGATCGAAAGATCGGATCAAGGTGGTCGACGGTGTCGGACTCACCCCCGATCATCATGGAATAACCGCCCTCGCGCCCCCAGACGCCGCCGCTGACCCCCACGTCGACGTAGTGGATCCCATGGGGACCGAGCTCGCGGGCACGGATCAGGTCGTCGCGATAGTAGGAGTTCCCGCCATCGATGATGATGTCACCATCGTCCAACAGCGGGGTCAACTCATCGATCGTCCCGGCCACGAACGCGGCGGGGACCATGATCCACACGGCCCGAGGGCGTTGCAGGCCGTCGACAAACGCCGCCAGCGAGTTGGTGCCCGTGACCCCGTCGGATTCCACGTCGGCGACGGCAGCGGGGTTGATGTCGTAGACCACAAGATCGTGATCGTCGTCACGAAGCCGCCGTGTCATGTTGGCCCCCATCCGGCCCAACCCGATCATTCCCAGTTGCATGTGATGACCCTTTTCCTGCCGCTCCGGACACGGCCCGACCTGGGCCACGCAAGGCGGCAACCTAGCAGCGCGAACCATCCGACTGCAGGCCGGCAGACGTTGCCCGGCAACCCTGGACGCTAGGGTCGTGGCCATGACCGAACAGGCATCTGAAGAACAGGTTGTCGGCTTGCAACCAGGTGAACGCGCACCCGACATGGTGCTCCCCGATGCCAACGGGACCCCCGTGCGTTGGTACGGACAGGCCGGCGGCAAACCGGGCTTGGTCGTGGTGGCCGACGCGGACAGCTCGGCGGTGCTGGCCGATCTTGGGAAGGGGCTGTCAGACCGATCCGAACTGACCGTCCACGTCATCGGCCCGTCGGCGTTGAACGGGCACACACTGGACCTGCCATTGCTGCAGGATGACCAGGGGCGGGCGGCCACGGCCTTTCGTACCCAGGGGCAACCAACCGCGTTCTTGTTGGATCCCAACCTTCGGGTCGTCGACACCCTTCCGTTGACGGATGGCATTGCGCTGGCCAAGGCCGCCCGTGACCTGATGGCCGACACGGAAGCGGCGCAGTCAGGTGGACGCGAGATCGATCTGCAGGCCCCGGTGTTGACCGTGCCGAACGTGCTTTCGGCCAGCCAGTGCGCCGACCTGATGAGGGTGTGGGAGGAAGAGGGCAACCAGGCCACGGGTGTGGAGGCATCGACACAGGGTGCGCGCGGCGAACAGTTGCAGACCAAGGCCAAGCGGCGCCGCGATCACGTGGTGACTGACCCTGCACGCACCCAGCAGTTGGCACAGACCATCGGACGCCGGGTCATGCCCGAGTTGCGCAAAGCCTTCGCCTACCGGGCCACACGGTTCGAGGGGTTCAAGATCGCCTGCTATGAGGCCGAGGACCGGGGCTTTTTCAGCGCGCACCGTGACAACCTGAGCCCGTCCACCGCCCATCGTCGGTTTGCGCTGACGTTGAACCTGAACGAGGACTTCGACGGGGGGCAGCTGCGGTTCCCCGAGTACGGTGCAGACCGCTATCGCCCACCGGCGGGAGCGGCGTTGCTGTTCAGTTGCTCCCATTTGCACGAGGTGCTTGACGTCACTGCGGGCCGCCGATTCGTGCTGCTGTCGTTCTTGTTTGCCGACGAACCTCGGCAGGCTGCGTAGGCCACAAAGTACGGTGATGTCATGGCCACCTCCGTTCCGCACGTTCAAGAGGCACTTGCTGAACAGTTGTCCGGAGAATCAGATGTCGTAGCGGCCTACCTGTTTGGGTCCCTGGCCACGGGTGGGGCCTCCAGTGACTCTGATGTGGATGTCGCCGTTTTGCTCCGGACACCACCATCACCCGCGCGTCATCTTGAATTGATCGATCTGGTCCAACAGACGGTGGGGCCGCGCCGGGCCGACTTGGTGATATTGAACCAGGCGCCCCTGACCTTGGCCTATCAGGTGCTTCGTGATGGTCAGGTGCTGACGGGAGCGGCTCATCCGGACCGCTTGGAGCATTGGGTACACACAGTGGATCGGTATCTGGACATGGCGCCATTGCGCCGCACGATGACCAGGGGTTTGCGTCATCGTCTCAGCGAGGGACGTTTTGGTTGACATCGACATCATCACGCGACGCCTCCGTGACCTTGACCGGCGGGTAGGCCTGTTGCGGCGGTTGGCGGGACAGCATGACGTAGATCGATATCGACACGAGGTGGCGCTGCAGGCACAGGTTGAGCGCCACCTGCAGATCGCGATCCAATTGGTCATCGATGTCGCCGCCCACATCATTGCGGATGACACCGGTCATGTTCCGGAGGACTACTCCGACACGTTCACCCTGCTGGCGGCCGAGAAGATCATTGCTGACGATAAGGTGGCCACGGTGAGCCGAGCCGATAGCTCACCGTGGCCGGGAGGGCAAGTCGCTCTACGAGGGAGCTGACTGCCAAGACACAACGTAGGTAGCCAGGATGGCGCGGGGGTGCCGGGGGAGTTTCTTTACGGTTACAGACCGCGGTGCCCCGCGTTGTTCATCTGTCGGACACCCACGGCTGGGAACCGTAGCGGCGCAACACGACAAACGTCGTCGTCCGGGTCGTCGTGGGCCACGACTTGACCTCATCCAAGGCCTCATCCAACAACGCGGCGGTGGGTGCCTCGAAGCGGACCAACAAATCAAACGCCCCCGACACCGTCTCGGCCTCTCGAAACCCGTCGAGTTCTGCCAGGCGGCGGACGTAACGTCCGGTGTCCCGTGTGTCGGTCTGGATGCCCACCCGGGCCACGTGACGGCTGGGATCGTCGGGGAACCGCACGGCTGCGTGGTACCCGGTGATGACGCCGTCGGTCTCCAGTCGTCGGACCCGCGCCAACGTTGCGGTGCGACTGAGCCCGACACGTCGACCCAGCTCCGCCATGCTCAGCCGGGCATCATCGATCAGGGCGTACACGATGGCCTGGTCGATCTGTTCCAAACCGTCATCCTTCGTAGACGAATCGTCGACATATTAGCGGGATGTCCACGATGCGTCGGCGCATACTGACGGTGCCACCCCCCACACTTTGCACATGCACCCAATCGACGTCCACGACTCGTTGCGCGATCACTTGCTGGTGGACGGCTATCCCATGGTGCTTGACCTGGCCGCGTCGCAGGGATCCTGGCTTGAGGATGCCAGAGATGGAACCCGGTACCTGGACGTGTTCACGTTCTACGCCTCCTCGCCCTTGGGCATGAACCACCCTGCCCTGACCGACGACGAACAGTTTCGCGAGGATCTGCTGCGCGCGGCGATGAACAAGCCGGCCAACTCCGATGTCTACACCGTGGCGATGGCCCGGTTCGTGGACACCCTGGCGCAGGTCCTGGGGGACCCGGCGTTGCCCCACTACTTCTTCATCGAGGGAGGGGCTGCTGCGGTCGAAAACGCCCTGAAGGTCGCGTTTGACTGGAAGTCGCGTCACAACGCCGCACATGGCCGGGCGGCGGCCGGCAGTCGCGTCCTGCACCTGACCGGCGCCTTCCACGGCCGCAGCGGCTACACCATGTCGCTGACCAACACCGACCCCACCAAGGTGGCCAGGTTCCCCAAGTTCGACTGGCCTCGCATCGCCGCCCCCCAGGTTCATTTCCCATTGCAGGCGCACCTGGCTGACATCACCCGCCAAGAAGGTGAGGCCCTGTGCCAAGCCCAGGCGGCGTTTGACCGCCATCCGCATGACATCGCCTGCGTCATCGCCGAACCCATCCAGTCAGAGGGGGGCGACAACCACCTGCGACCCGAGTTCTTGCGCAGCCTGCAACAGATGGCGCACGACCACGACGCGCTGTTCGTCCTCGATGAGGTACAGACCGGCGCGGGCATCACGGGTCATGCGTGGGCCCATCAGGGCATGGGTCTTCAGCCCGACGTCATCGCCTTCGGCAAGAAGCTGCAGGTCTGCGGCATCATGGCCGGTCGCCGCGTGACCGAGGTAGACGACAACGTGTTCCACACATCCAGCCGGATCAACTCGACCTGGGGTGGCAACCTGACCGACATGGTCCGGGCACGTCGCATCCTTGAGGTCGTCGCCGAAGACGATCTGATCACGGCCGCCAAGGCGAAGGGGGCGCACCTGAACGCCCGCCTCGAAGACCTGGCCACCGGCCATCCTGACCTGTTCAGAAACGCCCGGGGGCGCGGCCTGCTGTGTGCCATCGACGCCCCCGACACCGCCCGACGTGATGCGATCATCACCCGACTGCGTGAGGACGAACATGTCCTGATGCTTGGCTGTGGCCCCCAGACCTTGCGTTTTCGCCCGTCCCTTGCCGTCACCACCGACGAGTTGGACCTGGCTGTCGACGCCCTCGACCGCGTCGCGGCCACCCTGTGATACCCCACACACAAAGGACAGCACCACCCATGGCCTCCACCATCACCTCCGTCATCAATGGTCAGCCGGTCCAAGGCGCCCCCGGCGGCACTCTGTCGTTGGACAACCCCGCCCAGTTGAGCGATCACATCGGCGACGTTGCACTCGGGAATGCCCAGACCATTTTGCAGGCCGCCCGCGCGGCCACTGCCGCACAACAGGGCTGGGCCGCCACGCCGGCCCCGGCCCGAGGCCGGGTGATCCAACAGATCGGCCGGATCATCGAGTCCAACGCAGACGCCCTGGCCCGGCTGGTCACCCGAGAGATCGGCAAACCCTTGGCCGAAGCGAGAGGTGAGGTCCAAGAGATGGTCGACACCTGCGACTTCTTCCTGGGGGAGGGGCGGCGGCTGTACGGCCAGACGGTGCCATCGGAAATGCCGGACAAGCAGTTGTTCACCTTCCGTCGTCCGGTCGGCTCGCTGGTGATCGTCACCGCCGGCAACTTTCCGGTCGCCGTGCCCAGTTGGTACCTGGTCCCGGCGCTGTTGTGCGGCAACACCGTGACCTGGAAGCCCGCCGAATACGCCGCCGCCAGTGCCCAAGCCGTGGCCCAGCTATTTTGGGCCGGTGGGTTGCCTGACGGCGTGTTGAACCTGGTCATCGCTGACGGGCCCGCGACCTACGACGGCATCGAGATGGGCCTTGAAGCCGGCGTGATCAACAAGATCGGGTTCACCGGATCAGTGGAGGTGGGCCGCAAGTTGGGGGAACTGGCCGGCCGGCATCTGCAGAACCCCTGCCTGGAACTTGGGGGCAAGAACCCGTTGGTGGTCATGCCCGACGCCGACTTGGACCTGGCAGTCAAAGGAGCGTTGTTCAGCGGGTTCGGCACGGCAGGGCAACGCTGTACATCCCTGGGGACGGTCTTTGTCCATCAGTCGGTCCACGACGACTTCCTGCAGCGGTTCGACACTGCCACCCGAGCCGCCAGGGTCGGCGATCCGCTGGATCCCGACGTGTTGTACGGCTCGATGATCAGTCAGAAGTTCTGTGACAATTTCCTGCCCTGGTTGGATGCGGTGGAGGGCCACCACACCCTGTACGGCTCGACCGGAACCGGTCGCATCACTTCCGACAACCCCCGCGACGGATTCGTCGGTGATCCGGATGCCGGGATCTTTTGCCATCCGACCATCGTCGATGGGATCACGGCCAAGGACGAGTTGTACCGCAACGAGACCTTCGGACCGTTGGTCGGGGTCGGCACGTTCGCTGATTTCGATGAGGCCATCGAGTTGGCCAACGGACACGGCTACGGCCTGTCCTCAGCGATCTACACCACCGACCCGGCAACCGCGTTTCGCTTCGCCGAGCGCATCAGCGCCGGCATGACCTCGGTCAACAACTCCACCTCCGGGGCCGAAGCCCACCTGCCGTTTGGCGGGAACGGAAAGTCTGGCAACGGCTCACGGCAGTCAGGCATCTGGGTACTGGACCAGTTCACCCGGTGGCAGTCATTGAACTGGGACTATGCCGGCAAGCTGCAAAAGGCACAGATGGACGTGACCGATGTCGAGGCCGACCTGGACTTCACCTTGGGATCCTGAGCCTGGACCTACCCCTCCGCGCGGTGCCAGCGACTTTCGTCGGTCGGCGGCTGCGTGAGCGCTGCCTGGACCACGAGCAGGGTCGGGTCGGGGGCCGCGACATGGGCGCGCAGAGCGGTTGTCAACTCCTCACCCACGGTCTGGAGGCTGTCCGCCCGCAGGCCGAACGTGCGGGCGGCAGCAGCAAAGTCAGGGCTGGCACGGTCCAGCATCGTGCTGTCCGCCCCGTGGGCTGCAAGACGTGGACGTAACCGACCGGCCCCGCCGTCATCGACCACCAGCAAGGTCAGGGGCAGCTGTTCACGTGCAATCACCGACAGCAGACCCATACCGGCCAACAGCCCTTGATCGCCCAAGACCGCGACCACCGGTTCGCTGGACCCGGATGTGACCGCGCCGATTGCCGCGGGCAGGGCGTACCCGCTGTCATCGACATCAGAGGGAAACAGCAGCGTGCGTGGCAGCGTCCACTCGTGGAACCCGGCCAGCCACAGACCGGCGGCGCAGGGATCCGCGACGACCGTCGTTCGGTCGGGCAGTGCGGCTGCCACGGCGGAGAGAAATGCCATCTCCTGCGGGTCGGACTGCCCCAACTCTTGCCGGACGGCCTTGCGCACATCCTGCAGACGTGACCGCACCACTGCCGTTCCGCCCCGGTAACTCACCACGTCGGACAGGGCTTTGGTCAATGTTTTGGCGTCCCCCCGCAATAGCACGTCCGGGCGGTAGTTGCGGCCGGCGGCGGTCGCATCGACGTTGATGGCGATAAGCCCCTTCGGTGGGGGAAGCCGCCAACCCTGGGTGGATTGTTGATCCAGATCGCTGCCGATGGAGACGATCAGGTCAGCCTTGTCCCACATGGCGCCCACCTGGGCCAGGTGTGGGGGCAAACCGATCAGACAGGGATGCCTCGCGGGCAGCAGACCCGACGCCTGCACGGTGGTCAGGACCGGGGCGCCAAGCTTTTCGGCAAGTTCGGCCACTGCTCCGCCGGCATTGGCCCGCAACGCACCACCACCCGCCCAGATCAGCACATGTTGGGAATCGTCAACCAATTTCGAGGCTCGTCGCAACTGCTGATGTTCAATGGCCGCTGAGGCGCGTTGGACGGGCTCATCATTGCTCTCGTCGTCGAACTCCACTGCAGCCTCGGCGTACAAGAAACCAGGCGTCAGTCGCAGTTCGACCGGCGTCTTGGGGCTGATCTGAGCGCGTGCCGACGCCTGACGAAGGACCGCCACGACATCGTCAGCGGATCGCAATGACAAAGAATGGTGCAGGTGGGTACCGATCGCGGGTTCCGTCACGGGTTCGGCACGCGGCGGCCCCGGGGGCGGCGGTGGAGCCACGCCGATCTCGATCAGCAGCAATGGGACCTCGGCCCGCAGGGATTCCATCGTCTCAGGGCGGGCGCCAAGAGGGAAACGCCCCGGACCGTTGACAGCGACACCCAGCTTGCCCGTTCGGCGGGCGAACCCGTCGGCGGCACGCACCGCCTGACCGGGGTCGTGGAGTCCCACAAAACGAAGGGGGTGCCCACGCAGTGCGATGATCAACGGCAGACTGTCGGGCCCGGGAACACCGAACACGACCGACACCCCGATGCGGTCCAATGCGCGGACCAGCGCCTCTGCTCCTGTACCCATGCCGCTAAACGGTACCCGACCCCGGTTGTGGCCCGCCTCCTATGGCGTTCGGCGGGGCTCGCTGTCCGCGGGCTCTGACATCCTCGAGCCGGTCTGCAGTGCTTTGGCCCGGGCCCTCTCCCGATCCGCCTGTTCGGCGGCAGCAGCCTCCTCCTGGGTCTCCAGGCGGGCCTCCTCGGCGGCCTCCGCCGCCTTACGCGGATCCTTCGGATATTGAATTCGGGGGTGGTACACACCCTCCAGCCCCTCGATGAGCGACCGTTCCACCGTCCGCAGGTCAGCAAACGTGAGTGGGGAATCGTCCAACTGGGCATCAGCGACCCGGTCGGCGACCAGACCGGTGACGATCGTGGTGATGGTGTCGCGCTTCATTGCCCCTTCGCTGGAGGACGCAGCCCGAACGGCACCTTCGGAACAATCTGACAGCATCAGGACCGCCTGCTCACGGCTGAACGGTCTGCGGCCCTTGTACCTGAAGAATGACTCGTCGGGTTCGGCCGCCAGGCCGTCCTGGGCACGGTTCAGGGCCTGCCGATAGAAATAGGCCACCACGGTGGTGCCGTGGTGGGTGCGTATACCGTCCACGATCTCGGGCGGCAACTTGTGGACCGTCGCCATCTCGACCCCATCGGTCACATGGCGTTGGATGATCAGCGCGCTTTGACGCGGATCGTTCAGTTCGTCGTGTGGGTTTGCGATGGCAACCTGGTTTTCGACGAAGAAGTACGGCTTGGCCACTTTGCCGATGTCGTGATACAGCGCCATCACTTCTGCCAGCAGAGCATCGGCGCCGATGGCACGGCAGGCTCGACTGGCCAACGTGGCGACCATGACCGAATGGTTGTAGGTCCCCAGCGCCTTGGCTTCCAGTTCCCGTAGCAACGGATGGTTTCGGTCCGCGAAATCCAACAGGCTGGTTGCCGTCATCACGCCGAACACGCTTTCCAAGAACGGCAGCAGGCCACTGACCATCAGGGCGGTCAAGACGCCGTTGGCCGCACCGGCCAGCAGTGCCGCCGTCAGGTTCTCCGTGCCGGAATAGACGACGTTGAACGCACCGGCCAGCAGCACATAGGCAAGGGTTGACTGCCAGGCGGCGGTGCGCAATTGGCCCCGGGCTGTCAGGTGCCCGACCAGTGGGATGCTCAACAATCCCGAAACCAACGCGAAGGGAATCAATCCCGGTACGGCGGGGACCAGATAGGCAAGGATCGCAGTCATCGGGATGACGGTCAGGACGCCGACTCTGAAGTCGAACAAAATGGTGGCCAGCATGGCGATGGCGCCAACCGGGATCAGGAAGTGCCGTTCGCCACCCCCGACCTGGAGGGTGTTGATCAACACCGCGATGCCGGTGAACAACACCAACAGGGTCGCCAGCAACAACAGATGACGACCACTGGCCCAGATCAACGGACGGTACGTACGCAAGAACAGCGCGACCACCGCGGTCAAGATGACACTCAGCAGCAGTGCTTGGGCAGACTCGATGGTGGGATCGGATCCCTCCAACCCGGCTTGGCGAAGCGCCTGGAGCTGGACGGCGGTGACCTCGTCACCGGCGCGCACGATCGGGGTGCTGCGGCGGATGATGACCTCCACGGGGTCGATGTCTTCGGCAGCCGCCTCGCGTGCCTCTGCCGTCGCCTCTTGATCCACTGTGGTGGTGGGGCGTAGGGCGGCCCGCAGGATTGGGGCCAAAATCTCTGACGCGATCTCTGGCTCGACGGTCGACCGTGCGAGCTCGCGGCGAATCTGGGTGTCGGCATACGCCTCGACCTCGCCCTCAAGAATCTCTGCACCCGCAGCATCCCTAGCTATTTCGATGGCCTCGGCCCGGGCTGTGCCCAACGCGGCATCCGGTAATTCGACCAGCCGACGGATCGCTGCGGTGTCAAGCATCGTCAAGCGCTGAGCCAAGACATCGCGTTGCTGCCTGTCGCTGGGCACGTCGCCGTCGACGTCGGGTGACCGTACCGACTGAGCCAA